>CALCSP010000045.1 GCA_937893785.1 uncultured Verrucomicrobiales bacterium | reverse complement strand
GTGCAAATCCAGGAGTTTTTCCAGTAATTGATTGTTGTCATCGGGAATTTCCCCGCCGATCCACCCTGCGATCTGTTCACGCTCGGGCCCGTCAAGCGCAACTCCTGATTGTACCTTTCCCGCAATAGCGGAAACTGCGGCTGCGTCCCTGCTTTCGTTTTGAAACTTCTCTAGGTCCGGGAAGCGCTCCGGGTCCAGCAGCCGCAGCCTAGCAAAATGTCCCTCGGGATTAAGCTGACCCGGTGTTCCTGTTAGGAGTAACAAATCTCTGGTGACCGCACTGAGTTGCTCCACCATGGCATATTCATTACTCGCCTCCTGAGGCGTCCATTGCAAATGGTGGGCCTCGTCCACAATGATCATATCCCAACCGGCCTCAATCGCTTGGGTAACACGCTTGGAATTGTCAGCTAGGAGTTCAATTCCTGCCAAAACCAGCTGATCGTCCAGAAAAGGGTTTATTTTCGCTGTGTCATCATTTTCAATGTCGCTACTTTCTCCCTCTGATCCCCCCGTTTCGATAGCCACACATCGCTCTTCATCAAAAATGGCAAACTGCAGATTAAATCGTCGCAGTAGCTCAACAAACCACTGATGAACCAGGGGCTCTGGCACTAGAATAAGTGCCCTAGAAACGCTGCCAGTGATGAGCTTTCGATGCATGATCAGGCATGCTTCGATCGTTTTGCCCAGTCCCACTTCATCGGCAAGCAAGACACGCGGGTTATGACGTCTTCCCACCTCATCAGCAATAAAGAGCTGATGGTCAATCAGGTCCATTCTGGCTCCCATCAACCCGCGTTGGCGACGACCCCTCATCTGTGCCCGTGCTTCCAAAGCGCGTTCCCGCAAGCGGAACTTTCGGGATGAATTCACCCTGCCGCCAAGCAACCGTGCATCGGGCTGATGAAAGCCCATCTCATTGGCAAGCTCAGTTTCTTCTACCTTGCGCCCACTTCCGCAATAGAAAATAATTTCCTCATTCTCATCTAGGCTTTCGACCACGAAGCTTGTTCCATCCTTAAGCTCAATGATGTCACCTACGGAAAATACGACTCGTCTCAGGGGTGCTGATGCTGATGAATAAGTACGCGTTTCCTCTGATGCTGGAAAGAGCAGGGTAACCGTTGACGAATCGGCCCGCATCACAATTCCCAGCCCCATCTCGGGCTGAGATTCACTGATCCAACGCTGGCCGGGTGCGTATTCCATAAAAAAGTGCTGGGCGCCGACTTTGGATCAAACTGGCAAGAATACAAGTTCAAGCTGGCAATACCTTTTCACCTGCGTCTTATTATGCAACGGTGTCCAGCCCATAAAGTTTTAGAGACTCGCTGACCACGAACACAATATAAAATAAACGTGATGCTTTATTCCAAAACATTCCTGACAGTTAATACCGTCCTTACACTGTTTGCCCTAAGCGTAAGATCGGCCGATTTACCCTCCGAGCTCAAGTCGACAATCCTTTCCGGACCGCAAATCACACCCTGCCCGGCATGCCTCTGTGCCGCACCTACTGGTGAAGTTTTTGTTGGGGTGGATATGCTCGGCTCACTGGGAAAGGGTCCCGGTAAGGGAAAAATCGTCCGGGTTATCGACACCGATCAAGATGGTGTGGCAGATGAACACACCCTATTTGCAGAACTGGACAATCCACGCGGTCTGATAAGTGTCGGTACAAAGCTCTTCGTCCTGCATACGGTTATTCCCAAGACAACCGGTAAACTCGAAGCAATGCACCTCTCTGTATTCGAAGACAGAGACTGGGACGGAAAAGCCGACGGACCTGGCAAGATTCTGATCTCGGATATCAGCCCGCCAAAGCATAATCAGGCTCGTGGGGCCGACCACACCACCAACGGCATAAGGATGGGTATTGATGGCTGGATTTATATCGCTGTGGGAGATTTTGGAATACACGGGGCTAAGGGAACGGACGGCACTGAGTTGACTATGCTAGGGGGCGGTGTTGTTCGAGTGCGCCCCGACGGAAAGGAAATGGAAGTCTACACGCATGGATTGCGGAACATCTACGACATTGCCATTGACCCCTGTATGAACATTTTCACGCGAGGTAATACCAATGATGGGGGTGGATGGAATGTTCGCTTCATTCATCATGTCCAGGGCGGCGAATATGGCTACCCCATTCTTTTCAAGAACTTCACCGGAGAGATTATCCCGGCACTGGCCGACCTCGGCGGTGGCTCGGGAACAGGCGCCATGTTCTTCCAAGAACCCGGCTGGCCAGATAAATACAATAATGTTGCAATGATGTGTGACTGGGGTCGAAGCCAGTTGATCATCCATCGAATTATTCCCGACGGACCAAGCTTCACTCAATCCCCTGAAAACTTCATCAAACTTCATCAGATCACTGATGTTGACAGTGATGCATCTGGAAGATTATATGCAGGCGCGTGGGCTGGAGCAGGTTACAAAGGGAGCCCCAACAAGGGTTGGGTGGAATGCATTGTTCCACAAAACTGGCAATACAAACCATTTACCAATCCATCAAAGCTAAAAGACCAACAGCTCGTAGAATTGCTTCGATCGGAAAGTTCATCGGCTAGGCTTGCCGCTTCACAGGAACTATTGAGACGACCCACTCTTGCCGCTTTAGTAGCTACAATCGCAAAGGACAAGAGTGCAACGCTTTACTCCAGAATTGCAGCCATTTTCACCTACAAACAAATGGCTGGTAACAAGGCCGCAGATATCCTGAAGCAACTTGCAGCTGATCCTGCCGTGAAAGAATGGGCACTGCGGGCACTGACAGATCGCAAGAGCCAGCTTGACGGGATTACAGCAAACCTTTTCACCACCGCCCTTAAAGATGATAATCCAAGGGTTAGAGTTGCCGCAGCTGTAGGGCTTGGAAGACTTGGAAATCATCCATTAGCTCGGGGGTGCTTTATTGATGCCGCTGCCGCATTGTTAAGCGTCGCGACCCCCCCTGGGAAAGAGCAGCCGATAGTGGCCCCGGCAGCATCGCCTGCTTTCCAGACCAAAGCCTTTAAAGGACATAAAACTCATTCTGTCGACGTGGATGTTAAAACTTTCAAGGAGCTCTACCTTGTCGTAAATAATGCCGGCGATGGTGATGGAGAAGACCACGGCGCATGGTTTAACCCGGTGTTTGAGAATGCTTCTGGCAAACAGGTGAAGCTTGCCGACCTGAAATGGAAGTCTGCCAATAGTGGCTGGGGAAAAATTGGCTTTGGTATCAGCGCGACCGGCGCTCCCCTGAAATCTGGTGACGGCAAATCACAGCCTGATGGACTGGGCACTCATGCCAATTCGGTTATTGTGTATGATGTTCCAAAGGGCAGCGTGAAGTTCAAGGCAAGAGTTGGCCTAGCCAGCACCTCGAAAGCCCGTGGAAAAATCCAGTTTATCGTTTCTGGAACCATGCCTTCTATCCCCGGTACCTCGAGCTCAAAAGAAGGCCCACATGCAACACCAAATTCAGCAGTTATCCTGCCACACGTAGCGGTGAATTCTTTGATAGAGCTTAAGGCAATCGATAGTTGCCTCGATGCAATCGGCAGCCCCCAGAGCCGTGGAGCCTTGTGGGCATTGAGTAAGATGCATGACACCAAGGTCATTGACGGTTTAATTTCCAAGTATGAGTCATCATCCAAGTCCACCGCCAGTGCAGGCATACTACGAACCCTGATACGCCTTTATCACATCGAAGCGCCCTATGATGGATCGTGGTGGTGGAGTACTCGCCCTGATACACGTGGCCCTTATTACAAACCGATTAAGTGGAACGGTTCTGAAAAAATCGGTCAGTTCATCAAACGTGTCTGGGACAATGGGGAAAATCGGGGAGCTATCGCAGCCTATAACGCAAAAACCCGATCAAACATTGAGGGAATTAATATCGAGGGTATTGCCAATACACCAATCAAGCCAGAAGAGCCCAAGATCGACCTCTCAGCTATTGCCAGAACAAAGGGTCAAGTTGGCAAAATGTCCATTGAGGATATCATCCTGGCCATTGCCGATGTAAAGGGTAACGCCAAGAAGGGTGAAGCACTATTCACCAAGCAAGGGTGCAACGCTTGCCATACGACGAGATCAGATCAAGCTCCCAAGGGCCCCTTCATGGGGCAGGTGGGATCTATCCTATCGCGTGATCAGATTGCGGAGTCGATCCTCAAGCCAAATGCTTCCATCTCTCAAGGGTTTGCAACGGTTTCCTTGAGCACCAAGGACAAAAAGACCTTGGTGGGTTTTGTCACTGCTGAAACCGCTGACACTCTTGAGATGCGTGATATTGCCGGACAGGTTCATCGCTTCCAGAAAAACAATGTCGCTGGACGAAAGGAATTGCCTATTTCAATGATGCCTGCAGGACTGGCCAATGCTCTGAGTATTGAAGAATTTGCCTCACTCCTTTCCTATCTAGAAGGCATGAAGGGAAAATGAGTTAAGGCGCCAATGCGGATAATTTTGATCACCTTATCCCAATGAGGCGGCTGCGCATTGATGCAATCTGGGATGGAATATAAATGCGGTCATACTCGCTTTTGACCATCTTCAGGAAATCATTCCATTTCCTGCCGGGCCTTCCGTTGGTCATCAGGAAGTGCGGACAATTCTTGTGCATCGGGTTCATGCCTTTTCGCGGCCAATGATAATGGGGAACCACACTGCGCAATGGCAGATTGTATTGATGCATCAGTGAGGCACAAAGCTTGGCTGTTCGCTGTAGGGTTTGACTGCGGCTGTTGCCCCTATGCTCGCACATCTCGATGCCTATTGACTGATTGTTACCCACGCCGTCAAAATCTGCATGCTCGCCCTGTTCATTGGTGGGTAAATGTTGCATTACGACATCTTCTTGGACCGTGAAATGCCAAGTCAGGTATCCAATCCTGTTGCCTCCTAGGCGTTTGGGTGCCCGCAGTTTTCCGCGTTCCAATGCCCGTGCATGATCCCATGCATCACCATCATAATTTTGTGTAGAGTGCACGGTAATATAACGCGGATTCATAGGGCGGTGCAGCTTGCGACCGTATCGCCCCTTGGGAATGAACCTTTTGACAACTCGAATCTCACTAAAGAGTTGTGCCTCGGTTACTGAACTGTTTATCGGCCCTGAAATGGATGTCACCTTTTGCCCGCTTACCGGCTGCTCAACACCCATTGTTGTGCAGCTAACCGTGATGACTGTTGCCAGCAATACCGCCGTTGCTGTATACAACGCTACCAAGTTCCTCCCCCTATTTGGAATCGACAAGACTTACAAATTGGGCAGTCTGTCCAAATGTCTCGTTAACATTTGTTAATTTTCTCTTTGGCTTAATCGCTGCGCAAAATTTCTTACCCGCCTTTGAGAAGCTTTGCTTTTACTTTCCAGGGCAATTCCCGATCAAAGAGTTTGTGATATACTTTGTGCTTCCTCACTGCTGACTTGCCAAGATCACCATGAGCGATGTCATAACGCTCGCGCATTTCTTCCAAGACTAAACGTTGTCTGGGATCCTTCGCAGAATTGATCAATTCCAGCCTGTCCTTTTTCATATCAAAAAGTTCCTCAGCCGGTGACATGCTTTCGCCTCCATAATACCAGTAAATATATTTCCATTCCGTGCTTACGACGGCAAGGCACTGTGCTTGAACTGGCCCCCAACAGTTCATCAGGCTGAGTTGTTGGTGAACCTCTCCACCCGGATCATCAAGAAGCGCCAAGAGGCTGCGTCCATCAATCTTCTTAGGCGGATTAAGGCCTGCAAGTTCAAGGATGGTTGGAGCAATATCAATGTTGCCGGTCAGGGCATCACTTCTCAAACGTTTGCCTGCTGAAACGTGACGCGGGTCGAAGATGATCATTGGCACTCGCACCGATTCTTCATAGGGTAGAACCTTGGAACCATATCCGTGAGAACCACATAAAAACCCGTTATCCGAAGTATAAATCACCACCGTGTTCTGGGCCGTTCCGGTTTCTTTCAATGCCTCAAGGATCATGCCCACCGCCTGGTCGATACCGTAAACAAGCTGGTGATATTTCCTCATGACTTCATCATACTGGCTGCTGTATTTCCATGTAAACCACCGCTCCCACTGCCTACCCTGTTTGCTCTGCTTGCTTAAGTGGCCCGCATATTCTCTGCCAAAATTAGCAGGGCGAGCAAATTCTTTCCCCTTATAGACTTCATCAAATTGAGGGTCGGGAGTATCAGGCATATGAGGAGCCTTGAAGCTAATCGAAAGGCAAAATGGCTTTTCCTGTTCAGCCGCCTCCCTGATAAAATCACGCCCAAATGCACCGTAGGATAAAGTGGAGTGAGGATATTTTTCCTGATAAGCCTTCATGGAAGAATTCCTAGCAGTATTATAACTTGTCTGCCCCGGTCCTCCTCCCCATCGATCAAAAGAGGCAGAAGCAACGTTGATACCCTCAAGCTCCACCCCGAACTTACCGGCGAACGCAGTCAAGTATCCGGCCTTGCGCAACTGCAGCGGATAACTATTGGCAAAATCTTCCTGACTCAGCTTACCCTTCGTGAAATTACATCCGTGCGCATACTCATACTTCCCGGTGAATATCGTGGCCCGACTGGCCATACAAATAGCCGTTGTATCATAATGCCTATCAAAGGTAACACCCTTTGCCGACAATTGATCAAGGTGCGGGGTTTGTGCATCCTTATTTCCGTAGCAGCCCATGGAAATAGTCGCCTGATCATCGGCAAGTAAAAAGATAATGTTGGGTGGTTTAGGCGCCGCATTTAAAACAGCTCCAAAAAAGAAAAGTGCCAAAAAATAGGGATATATTTGTTTCATAAGGAAGGGAGATGGCGTGCTTTTCTTGTCGTTAGAGCGATTTTTTGACCCATCTATACAAGGTTATTGGTAAATTTGGCAAAAAACATTCACTTTTGAGTAACAGCAGAGCCTATTTGGTAGTATAAACCCACCATGCGAAAATTCTATTTCGCGGCTATTGCCGCCATTCTTATATTTGCTGTGCATCGTCCAGCAGATGCCGCTTTTAAGTTTGAAAAAAATGACACTGTTTGCCTGATTGGTAACAGCCTTCCCGATCGGATGCAGCACGACGGCTGGTTTGAAACCGTCCTGCAGAGCGAGCTGAAGGGAATGAATGTCTCATTCCGCAACCTTGGCTTCACCGGGGATATGGTAAACAATCGTCCACGCAACTCGGGTTTTCCAAAGCCAGAGGAATACCTGAAAATCTGTGGTGCTGATGTCATCTTTGTGTTTTTTGGCTACAATGAGTCATTTGGCGGCGACAAGGGCATTGAAGGCTTCATGAAAAATCTCTCGTCGATGATCGACAGCTACTCAGCGCTCAAGCCCAACGGCAAGTCTGCCCCTCGCTTCGTGCTTTTCTCTCCAATCGCCCACGAAAACCTCAAGAGCCCTAACCTCCCGGATGGACGTGCCAACAACAAGAACCTTGAGCAGTATACAAAAGCTATCAAGGATGTGGCGGAGAACAAAAAGGCTTATTTCGTCGATCTCTTCAATCCTTCCAAGGAGGCTTATGCCAAGTCCAAAAAACCTCTCACCATTAATGGCATTCACCTCAGCGACTACGGCAATGGCCATATTGCCGCAATTGCCGCAAAGGCACTCCTTGGCAAAAGCGCTAAGCCGCTTAACGCCCTAGAAAAGCTGCGAGATTCCGTGCTCGATAAAAATTGGCACTGGTTCAACCGTTATCGCGCTACCGATGGCAATGATGTATGGGGTGGCCGCTCAGGACTGAGATTTGTTGATGGACAGTCCAATGCCGATGTCCTGCGCCACGAGCTGAAGATGCTTGATGTAATGACTGCCAACCGAGATCCCAAGATCTGGGCAACCGCGTTGGGTTCCAACTTCAAGGTTGATGACTCCAATGTTCCAAAGCCAGTTGCTGTAAAGTCCAACATTGGCGGCAAAAGCAGGAGTTCCAATGCCCAGAAAGAAGGAAATGCCAACTACTCAAGCCCAGAGGAAACACTCAAGAAGCTTCGCGTCCCGGAAGACTTCAAACTCAATATATTTGCCTCTGAAGAAATGTTTCCTGAGATGGTCAACCCCGTCCAGATGTCGGTTGATACTAAGGGAAGACTATGGGTCGCAGCATGGAAAACCTATCCCAAGTGGGAACCACTTAAGGAAATGGAGGATCGGCTTCTCATCCTTCCGGATGAAAACCGTGATGGTGTCGCGGACAAAGTGATTACGTTTGCAAAAGTACATAATCCAACGGGCTTTGAGTTCTGGAACGGTGGAGTTCTGGTTGGTTCCGCACCAGATATCTGGTTCCTGAAGGATACCGATGGTGATGACGTAGCAGATGTGCGCATCAATATGCTTGGTGGCATCGACTCCGCTGATACACACCATGCCATGAACAATTTCCAGTATGGCCCTGACGGTGGACTCTACTATCAGCGCGGAGTTTTCCACGTCAGCAATATTGAAACCCCCTGGACCGGACCACGCAAAGATGGAGCCTCTGCCATGTATCGCTTCAATCCTCGGACTTTCACCTTCACCCTCCATGCCGGGAATAGCCCAAACCCGCACGGGATTTCCTTCGACAGGTGGGGGTATCACTACGCGACGGATGGCACTGGAGGGCGTTCCTATCAAGTGGTGCCAAACGGTAATGGCTTCAAGATGCGTGGACTTCTCAAGAAGGAAGTGCGGCCTGTTGCATCAAGTGGAATCATCTCAAGTGCTAACTTCCCTGATGACAAACAGCAGTGCTTTATGGTTTGCAATACGATTGGTTTTCTTGGCCTAAAGCACTATAAGCTCGAACGCAACGCGGAAACCGGCGAATCTAATGGGACTCCACTCGGTGATCTTTTTGTCTCGGATGACCGGAACGTGCGCCCCTCTGATGCGGATTTCGGTTCCGACGGAGCCCTCTACATAGCGGATTGGCACAATGTCATCATTGGTCATATGCAGCATAATATCCGCGACCCCAACCGGGATCACGCTCATGGCCGCGTCTACCGAATGGTTTACACCAAAAAACCTTTGCAGAAGCCAGTGGCTATCGATGGAGAACCCATTGCCAAGCTGCTCGAAAATCTCAAGCATCCGATCGACGGTGTGCGCTACCGCACCCGAATTGAACTCAGTGAACATCCTACAAATGAGGTGGTTGCAGCAGCTAAAAATTGGGTAAAACAGTTTGATGCTAGCAAGGCTGATGAAGCCCATCATATGCTTGAGGCACTTTGGGTCATGCAAGGCCATAACGTCATGGATGATGGCCTTCTGGGCTCATTACTCGTGAGCGCCGATCCACATGTTGTGCGTGCTGCTAAAACCGTTCAGCACTTTTGGTATCAGGTTGACTTTACCCGCGGTGGCGGGGCAATGGCCAATGTTGAAGAGGAAAAAGTTCCCCCTGCCAGTGTCGAGGTTAAAGGCGACACCACGGAAGTGAAACTTTCCAGTATTCCCGAGCAGTTAAAATACAATCTGAAGGAATTCTCTGTTAAGGCCGGAACCAAGGTGAAGCTCACTTTTCACAATGCTGAAGTCATTCCGCATAACCTGCTTGTCGTCCAACCGGGGGCTAAAGCGGAAGTTGGCAATCAAGCCATCGCGATGGGTCAAGCGGCTCTGAAGCAGGCACCCAAGAACGACAAGATTATTGCCGGCACGAAGATGCTGGAGCTTGGGCAGTCAGAAACGATTAACTTCACGGCACCGCAGCAGCCCGGAAATTATGAGTTCCTGTGCACATTCCCGGGACACTGGCAAGTAATGAACGGCATCATGAAGGTGTCAAAATAAAGGCATTTCAGATTCCTTTTCCGTGATATCACGGAATGAAACGGCCCGTGATATCACGGGCCGTTTTTATTTCTTATGATCAGGGGGCATACCGAACGACCCTCGCGAATGCTTGTGCGGTGAAGCCGCTTCACATGCCAGCGGCATCCTATTAACAAAAACTTTTTTCCTCTAAGAGGACTTTGGCAGTGCCCGGCACCGCTCAACCAATTGCTGGATGCTACGAATATAATCCCAAGCGGGAATGTTTGACTGCAGGGTGCCAAGAACAATGAAAACTTTTCCGGAACTGGATCTCACAGATTCGTGATCGCCAGCTTCCAGGGCTAGTGCCAAATTGTGGATCTCTTCCGCAAAACCAATATTGCCACAACTGAGACTGCGGCCGTGAATGGTATTTAGACTATTGATTACGCCTTCATAACCTGCCTCAATCTCTCTTGCCGCTTTAGCCAGAATGATCATTTCTTGGTCTGCCTGGAGAACCGTCTGCTTCGATGCCGCTTGCTCAAGGGTAGTTTCCTTGAGGTTGCTTCTCGCAAGGGGAAGCGGAACCCGGCGTAACTGCTTGAGCAGCCATGCATTAAACAGATCGGGTGAAAACCTGAGTATTCCGGTGGCCATGTGTCTTGATGGGTTAACCAGTTCGTAAGAGAGAAAGGCAGTAAATAATCCTGCGCTAGAGTAAGAGGATTATAATAAAGCCTATTTTTTATTAAAATTCAAGGTTCCCTAAGCAAAATTCGGTGATTTCCTTTAAAAACAAGTATTCTACAGGGTAATTTCCCTCTTCTTTTTGATCGATTCGGTATTTTTTCACTCAAAAAAGCTCACTTGGGCGCTTTTTTAAGCACTCTTTTTCCATCAACTCAACACTTCCCTCAAAAAGGGACCCGTCCGACTCTCCTGGCAAAGGGCCACCTGCTCAGGAGTTCCACTGGCAACCACCTGACCACCCTGATCACCAGCTTCAGGTCCGATATCAATAATATGATCTG
>CALCSP010000044.1 GCA_937893785.1 uncultured Verrucomicrobiales bacterium | reverse complement strand
GCGGAGCTTAAAGATGGATCTCTACCGTCCCAAGGGAGCATGGGGCACTCTTCCTGCAGTGGTTTGTATTCATGGAGGAGGTTGGTCAAAGGGGACACGGGTTCATTATGAGAAGGTCGCGCAAGGGCTTGCGAATCGGGGTTATGTAACGGCAACCATTTCTTATCGCCTGAGTGGTGAAGCGCCCTTTCCCGCTCAGATTCAAGACTGCAAGGCCGCGGTCCGGTATCTTCGTGCCAACGCCAAAGAATATGGGATAGATCCTACGAAAATTGCAGCGATTGGATCATCGGCTGGTGGGCATTTAGCCGCTCTTTTGGGGACGACAGGTGAAGTCGAGGAGTTGGAAGGAAAGGGTGGGAATGAGGGAATAAGTAGTGCAATTCAGGCAGTCATTCCCATGGGGGCGCAGACGCACCTCATGTCTGAGCGCACAAAAGAAGTGTCTCGGAACCGTGATATTTGGAAGCAATATTTAAGTGGGTCCCAGGAAGAAAATCCAAAGGCTTACCGATTGGCTTCGCCAATGGAGCATTTGGATCAAGACGATGCGGTCTTTTGGTTCATCACGGGAGAAAATGACGACAAAAGCACTCGAGGAGAAGAAATGCGAGGGAAGATGGCGTCTCTCGGCTTGGAGTCAGGAATAAAACTGATTGCTGGTGCACCGCATGGTTTTCTGCATAAGCAGGGATGGTTTGACGAGATGATTGATGAGGCTGCAGCGTTTCTAAATCGCAGGTTGAAGTAGTTCTTTCCGGGAGGCCGACTTTCTTGCCAGCGAACCAGCATCTAGTTATTGCCAGGGAAATTGCTTTGCTTACCTCGGCGGTGCTGGGTGTTCACCCGTCAGTTTTAGAGGGAATGCAATTGTCTTAGGGGCACTGTATCTTCGGCTTCCCTTCAATTGGCCTGCTCAGCCAAAAGATCGCGAAGATACAGGTCGCACACCGGCTGTTCACGGTAGTTTTTGCCGAGCAGCTTGATTAGCTTGGCAACTGCCTGCGCACGGGAATCTCCAGTATTTTCTTGGTGCTGTTTCCAGAAATCCTCCCACCAGCCGGCCGGTTGCACCTTGGAGCCATCATATTCGGTCACCCTCCCGGTTCTGCCTCCCGTGACCAGGCTGCCGACGTAATCACTCTTGGCATAGACGCTCTTGATCTGCTCTGAGATCTGCCGCATGTCCTCGGCACTAACCACACCGTTGGAGGTAGCCTTGTAAAACTGTACCGTCACCCGTACTGGAAACCGGCTGTCGCGCTCTATTTCCAGATTATCGATCTCGGTGAATGGTCCTTCGATTTTGCCATGGCCAATCACCGCGTTTTCGACATTGCTTTCCAGTTCCACATTTTTTGTTTTGAACAAAAACCCCTTGGGTAATTGATTGAAGGCCACTCCCCCCAAACCACGAATTCCAGGTTTCTTCTGTTTCAGGGGAATCTGTATCAGCAATACCATGTTGAGCCCGGTCTCCTCTTTGCCCGCACTGAACTTGTCATCAATCTTTACCCCTGTGCCGGCATCCGGGTTGGCCTTGACGAATTC
>CALCSP010000043.1 GCA_937893785.1 uncultured Verrucomicrobiales bacterium | reverse complement strand
TTTCTGCCAAGTGTGGTAACCGCTTTCTCAAGGGTGAAAACGGCTTCTTGTGGAGCATTGTTTTTTCCCCCCAGTCCGGGCTCGACATTTAGTGCCCAACCGCTTTGGGGATTGCTATCAATGGCGTGCTTGACCGGGTAATTGGTTTTAGAGTGACTGGCAACAGCGTCGATAAATTTTTGTTCCCTGCCGTCAATGAGGAGCCTGATGCTGCTTAATACAAAGTTTCCGTTTGCCGCCCTGCCGGGACCGTTCTTGGGAAGTGATTCATGAGGCAAAACCCTGAGCCTTAACGCGGATATTTCAGGCAGTTGAGTGGTGACGGAAATCTCATAAACATCATTTGGGGCCGTCGTTTTATCGGCAAGCAGCGAGTTGTCATCAAGCTTCAGTAGTGAAGCCCCGGAAGAGGTGCGATGGAGGGTGTAGTTTGCTGGAATCCATTCAGGGATACCTGTCTTGGAGGGGGGGGCAGGCTTGATTTTCGGGACTTTGATGAGTTCATTCTCGCCAATGCTTATTGTGGGGCCGGTATTATTGCGATCCTCGGCGTTGTTGAAAAAGGCAAACATCTGATAATATTCCCGCTGAGTAATCGGGTCGAACTTGTGCGTGTGACATTGTGCACAACCGATGGTCAGGCCCAGCCATACCGCACCGGTAGTGTTTACGCGGTCAATGGTTGCCTCGACACGGAATTGCTCGGGATCACTTCCCCCTTCTTGGTTAATGAGTGTGTTGCGGTGAAACGCTGTTGCTGCGAGCTGACTCTTGGTTGGCTCGGGAAGCAGGTCTCCGGCGAGTTGTTCAATAGTAAACCGGTCAAAGGGCATGTCCTCATTCAGGGCATTGATGACCCAGTCCCGGTAAGGCCACATCTGGCGCTCACTGTCGATGGAGTATCCGTTTGAATCCGCGTAGCGCGCCTGATCCAGCCAGTGCCTTCCCCAGCGTTCCCCATAGTGGGGATTGGCGAGCAATGAGTCGACAAGCTTTTCATAGGCATCATCTGACCGGTCATTGATGAAAGCGGAGATTTGCTCAGGTTCGGGCAGTAAGCCGATTAGATCGAGATAAAGGCGCCTAATTAGTGTATGTTTGTCCGCAGAGAGAGCAGGGGAAATAGACTCATTGGCAAGTTTTTTCCTGATGAAGTAATCGACCGGGTGCTCGTTTTTAGGAGGCAGATTTTTTCCCAATGGAGCAAAGGCCCAGTGATCCTGATATTCTGCGCCCTGATTGATCCATTGCCTGAAAAGCATAACCTCGGATTCCGTAAGCCTTGGTTTTTTCGATTTTGCCGGTGGCATCAGCTCTTCAGGATCTTTTGCGATGATTCGTTCTAGAAGTTCGCTGTCGGCGGCATTTCCTGGCACGATGGCTGCGTATCCCCCCAGATCTGTGAGTGCTCCCTCACGAGTGTCCAGCCGAAGCTCGGATTTCCTTTCTTGCTCATCCGGTCCGTGGCACTGGAAGCAGCGGTTGGCAAGAATTGGCCTGATATCCCTGTTGAAGTTGACCTCTGGTTCGGCCGCGGCCGGATAAACCGATAGCAGCAGCGCGATCAATAATAGGCGTAATTTCATCATTATTTCAGGTTGCCCTGTTTTTTATCCTGCAGGAATCATTGGCTTCAAGCAAGGAGCGCGGCCAATATTTTCCAAAAACTATCATTCAACCTCTCGTGTAATTTCGTGTAGAATGTGGTTCTGCTGCCGGTTGATACTATCGGCGGCCTTAACAAGATGTCTGGTTACGGGATAGGAATTGACCTTGGCGGAACAGGTATAAAGGCAGCAGCCATTGACCTTGAGAGCGGAGAATGTTTGAGTCGTGTAACCCTGCCTACCCGTGATGGCGAGATGGATGGCGAAGTACCCGAGTTTGTCTCTGCTGCCCAAGAAATTGTGGGGATGTTGACTGATGAGGCTGGTAGATCTGCCTCACTAACTGGTGTCTCAGCACCTGGCCTAGCTAGGCATGATGGGTTGGCAATTTCCTACATGCCGGGACGCCTTGAAGGGTTGGAAGGTTTGAACTGGGCCGAAGCTCTTAATTGTGATCAACCGGTTCGGGTGCTTAATGACGCTCATGCGGCATTGCTGGGTGAGCTTTGGCAGGGTTCATGCCGCGCTGCTCATGATGTTGTCATGTTGACCTTAGGGACAGGGGTGGGGGGAGCGATTCTCTCTGGGGGAGAGTTGTTGAAGGGGGCAATTGGTCGAGCTGGTCACATTGGACATATCTCCGTTGACTTTGAGGGTAGTCCTGACATCTGTGGAACACCTGGTAGCTTGGAGG
>CALCSP010000042.1 GCA_937893785.1 uncultured Verrucomicrobiales bacterium | reverse complement strand
TGATGGCTGGTCAAGGCGATGGCAGAAGCGCATGACTGGCCCCGTAGCTCAAGTTCCTGATGAGATCCATTGTGTAAGAGGAATTCAATCCGGCGCTTTACCAATAGCAGAGCAAATTGGAATTGCTCAAAGCTCAAAGCGTAATGTTCAGAAGGGTGGGGAAGAAGAAGCATGGGCAACTCTGAACTCTTTCCTTCTGGAACGTGGTGTCGGTTACCGTAAAGAAATGTCCAGTCCTCTTACTGGGGAAAGAAGTTGCAGTCGGTTGAGTCCCTATTTGGCCTGGGGTAATATTTCTATTCGTCAGGCTTATCAGGCAACGCGGTGTCGAGCTGCCAATCTACGTGAGATTCGGGAGGAAGGAAAACACATAGACAAACGTTGGTTGCGATCACTCGGATCTTTTGAAAGTCGGTTGCGTTGGCATTGTCATTTTATGCAGAAATTTGAAGATCAGCCATCCCTTGAGTTTGAGAATATGAACCGTGCTTTCGATGGTCTCAGGGAGGATGAGTTTCGAGAGGATCGTTTCGAGGCATGGTGTAGGGGAGAAACGGGCTATCCGATGGTGGATGCCTGCATGCGTGCGTTGCATGATACCGGTTGGATTAATTTCCGGATGCGCGCGATGCTTGTCTCATTTGCATCCTATCACCTATGGTTGCATTGGCGTCGCCCGGCTGTTTTTCTGGCCAAGCACTTTTTGGATTATGAACCAGGTATCCACTTCAGCCAGTTTCAAATGCAGGCCGGTGTCACCGGAATCAATACACTGCGAATTTATTCACCGGCAAAACAGGTGATCGATCAAGACCCGGAGGGAGAGTTCTTGCGGCGTTATTGTCCCGAGCTTGAGGGTGTTGCGACTGGTTACCTGCCTGAACCGCATCGAATGAGTCTGAATGAGCAGAGAAAGTCAGGTTGTCGAATTGGTAGGGATTACCCTGAACCGATCGTTGACCATCGTGAGGCATATTCCCGAGCGAGGAAACGGATGGGGGAATTTAAGGCTCGCCCTGAAACGAAAGAGCAATCAGAAAGGGTTCAAAAGCAGCATGGTAGCCGTCGTAAACCCGTTCGAAGCAGGTAAAAATAAATAGGAGACTCGCTGAATATGCTAAGAGGTAATGAGAAATGATGGCTGCTGTTGGTTGCAAAAAGATGTATTTTTTCCACTGGGGTGTTTTTAATGACAATGATTCTGTTGATGGAAGGGGCACTGATAAAAAAATTTTATGGAAACAGTCATAAACGGGTGCTGGCATTTCGGTTTTGGGGGTAATGATACGCTACCGTATTGCCTGCAGTTGAAGAGGTGATAGGTTTGCAGCGATGAAATATCTCAATTTATTTGCCCTGTTTTTTGTTGGGCTTCCTGCTTTCGCCGAGAAGAAGATCACGGATGGAAATACCTCGTGCGGCATACCTGAGGTGGTGGCTGTACGTGTTTGGACGGACGCCGCAACCAAACGTACCCTCAAGGGCGACTTCGTAGAGGTGAATGGCACCAAGGTGGTCATTAAACTGGGCACTGGTAAAACTGTCAGTGTAGTCATCGATCGGCTCATAGATGCAGATAAGAAGTTCATCAAGGAGCAGGAAGCAATGATGGGTCAAAAGTCGGCGGCTAACGAGAGTGGTATTGCATCGTCGACGGGACCTCTTACTCAGCTTACGCCTCCTGCATCCGTCAAACCTTACCCCATTAAGGGTGAGGGAAAGAAACGTCAGGGTGGACTCGAGGTTACCAACAACAGTAACAAGAATATCTCCAAACTGGTATTGGATATGTATTACCTCAAGGAAGACGGGAGTGTCGGGAAGCGCGTTCCCCATACAAAATCCGGATTTTTTGGCAACTCAAAGGACGTCTTAGGAAAGGGCAAGAGCCATCTCATCGAAGTTAGCAGCTTTTTCATGGAAGATGATACTGCTTCCTTAGACGGCGTTGTGAGTGAGGTGGTATGGGAGGATGGTCTTATTTGGCCGACATGGACCGGTCCAACACCGCAGGCTAATGACGACATTCCGGTTGCCGTCAAGATACTCGGAGTCCTGGGAGAAGGGGACGTAGCCAGTCCGGTTGTAGCCTTTTTCAATCTCGCCTCCAAGGGGATTTCAAACATCTTTTACCGCATGACTTATCATGATGCGGATGGGAACACCTTGGATCGTTCGAATTACGGTAAACAGGGGGCTGATGACTGGTTCCCTGCCGGGAAGGGAACGGCTATTTCCGGTGGCAAATCCCCACCGAAAGAAACCGTCAAAATCAAGGTCACTGTTAGCCAAGTGATCTTTGATGACAAAAGCATTTGGAAACCGGAAAAATGACGGAGTTTTCGCCTCTTGCTCTACAGAAACTTCATATCGTGACTGACTACCGCTTCGTGGCAACCTGAGAGTAAGAGGGATGAATGGTTTCAGTGTTTCACATGCATTCACTTCATTCAAAAAATCAAAAAGCAAACGTATTAGAGTTTCGGGGGTGAATTTTCGACAATTGTTCGTTTTACAAGGTTCAGGGCATGATTCGCACGTTCATTCACGGTCTGATCGTGAGCCACTCTTTGCCCTGATTCCGATTTGCAAAGCGTAGCGGTTTTCCTCCTTTCATCGGGTTCGGGATACGGATCTTCAGTGAGGCGTTCTCTGTCAAATCAGTTGACCATATCCGTGACTTCCCGGGTAGGATTCCTAGAAGTTGCCAACCCGTCTTTCTAATCTTTCCGTCCACCTCGATCTCAACCGACCAGTCGTAGTAAAATGGCGCTACGCCACGGTTTTCGACAGTCAGGGATATGCTCCCATCGTGCCAATCTGCTTGCGAAATGTGAAATTCGTAACCCATCCTTGCTGTTTCTTTGAGCGCTGCCTCTTTACGATTTTTGTCTATAGGGGTTCGCAGGTCAAAGAGACCGGAATCCATGAGCCAAGTAGCATGGATACGTTCAACGCACTTGATAAATCCCTGATCGCGAGGATTGCGATTGGCAGTAAAGATAGTCTTCCATAACTCCGGTCGGATTTCGCCACCAATTGGATGATGTTTCCATTTTTCAGTTGCTCCGGCAGCCTTTAGTTTTGCTTCAAAAAACCACGAGTCCTCATTTTTTTCTGTGTCGATTGTTGCCCAGCAAAATGAATCGTCGTGATAGCCGAAGGGGCGCCTGTGGTTTTCAGCGTGCCAATAGGTTTCAGGGCTTGCTGGATAGCGAAGGAGGATCTTTGTTTTAGAGAAGGCGGCGGCATACGAGTCCATGACATTACGCTGCAATTCCTTTGATGCCCACAAGTCGTTACGCGGAAAGGTGTGCCATTCGCCCCATGAACCGAGTAGCCCCGCAGTAATGAAAGCAATGCGAGAATCTCCATCGTATTTTTCGCCCATTGCCTGGATGAAGTTTTTCAGGGCAGCGCCCAATGCATCATTCTCGTAGTCCGGTGTGTAATTGACTCTGCCATTTGTCTGGTTGGTCCACTTGGTGACCCTAACACCCGCATCGATTAAAAACTGAGGAACGGCAAGCTTCTTACCAGGGTATTCGCAGTAGACGCGGAAAATCATCTGGTTTCCCCGCTTTCCAACTTCTGTCAGGGTTTTCTCGAGTGGTCCCCAATCAAAATGGTGAGGTCCTTTCATTAGGTCCTTCAGCGGAAAGTAGAGAAATTCCATACTGTGCGGGAATTGCGCTTTCCCGGAAGCTGATGCATAAGGTACCAGCCCCCTTAGCGGGTTGTCAGGTGGTGCCGGGGCATACTCAAGTGAGGCTCCAATCAGCCATCCGGGTATCGCAAATACAAAGATCAAATTTACCAGCAATGAGTGCCGCTTTAATTGTATGTTTTGCGTTCCTTCCATTCTTATCGACTGGGGTGGGTGAGTATTCTTAAATTGGGCCGTTAGTGGGTTAAACACCCTTAGAAGCTTGCTCTATATTTTTTGCCTCTAGGGCTACACTGGTACAGGTAACCGCGCATGTGACCAATGTGGATAACGTAACCGTAATAATGCCCAAAACGAGTCCGGCGGTTGCGAGTCCTCCTGCATATTTTTCCGGCGAAATGCGCACAAATTTCCGAGCTTTACTTGAACAAATAAGTGAAAGAATGCCTAACGTTGGACCTACCAATGGAAACCACCAGAGAAGCAGGCCCAAAATCCCCAAGACCAGACTAGCTATCGCTAGAGGCGCAGGCTGTTGTTTCGTAGCGTCAGCAGGAGAGGTGTGTGCTGGTTGTATTCTTTCTGCCTGTTTCTCTGCGGTCTCTGTCGCGGCGCCTATTGCGGGCGCATCTTCTTTATTTAAGCTTTGGTGGGCCTCTTCTGGTGCTTCCGGTCCAAGTTTGCGTTCGGTTTCGAGGGCTTCCTTCCCCAAGCGTTTCTTCTCGCGCTCTTCCTTTATCTGTTCGTAGAACCGTTTTGCATCACTCACGGCACAAGCTTATCAATCGGAGCCTTGTGTAGCAAGTTCACGTTGAGCTTTCCACTTACAGAGACCAAGAACTGGGTGCGCCTTGCATTAAAGGAGTAACAATCTCCCTATCCCAGCCCCACCGAGGGGATAG
>CALCSP010000041.1 GCA_937893785.1 uncultured Verrucomicrobiales bacterium | reverse complement strand
GGGAAGAAACTTGAGAAGCTTCACAGTGACCTCGACGCGGGCAAGGAAGCAAAAGGACAAGCAAGGGAGCAACTCTCTGCTCTGAAACAGGACTTAAGTGCGCTTAAAAAGGAAATTACTGCAGGCAACCGGCAACAGGAACAGGCCAAAGCACGCCTCAATAAACTTGCTGATAAAGAAACAGCCGCACAAAAACAGCTCGCCGACACAGAGAAAGACGCTGAGAAGAAACTCGCAGGACTCAGTAAGGAAATTGATGAAACAAAATCGACTGCAGTAAAACTAAAGGAAAAAAATGCGGCTGCTGAAAAGAACTTGGTAGTTCTGCAGGGTCAACAAACCCGCCTTGAGGATACAATTGCCGGGGAAAAACAAAAAAAAGAAAGTCTCCAGAAAACCATAAAGGACCTGGATGCTCAAACCGCCGGACTTGAAAAAAGAAAGCAGCAACTCGCCAATGCAGAGGATGCCATCAAGGCAAGAAATTCAGAAATCAAAGCCGCCGAGACGACCAAGGCAGCCCTGCAGTCCGACCATGCCTCCCTCGAAAGTGAGCTGCTGAGGGCAACTGATGTCCTTACAGAGCGAAAGCAATCAATCAGTGATCTTGAAGAAAAACTAAAGGATCTCGAGGCTAAAGGCAGGGAGCACGATGAGCTGATCCTTAAAGTCAATGAACTGCATGAGGAATGCAAAGTGCTCGAGCAAAGGCAAGCCGAAATTGCCCATGCTGAAGCAAAGTTAACCGCACTCAACGAGCAATTCGGGGAGGCCGCACTGCGCCATCAGGGTGAAAGCAGGGAACTGGCCGAGACGGAGGAAAAACTGCACGTGCTGCAGGCTGACATCCAAGGTATATCCGGTGAAACAACACGCCTGGAAAAATTACGGGCGGAAATCGCGGCAGCTTCCGAAGAATTAGAGAACAAGCAGCGCCAATCCGCAACGGTGCAAGAAGAAGTCGGCAAGCTTAAGCAAACATCCACACGGCTGCGCAATGAGACCAATGACCTCGAGGTAAAGGCGCAGAAATACCAGACCATACGCAATGAAACAGCCCGACTTGAGAAGCAGGCAGGCGAACTGCAGTCTACCCAGACAAAGCTCAAGGGTGTCGAAGACCGACTCGGCGAAGCACGTATTGAGGAAACCGAGCTTGCTGCCGAAATCAAGAAGCTGCGGGAAAAGAAGAAAACATTGCGTCGTGCCCCGGACCTTGAATGGGGAACAATACATATGTTCAGCCGCACGATCATCAGCCGTATTGACATGATCGATGAATTGATCATCCGGATCGACTCAACCAACGGTGACAATGAAATTGAAAAGCAGTTTGGCCAGATGCGCACTGCCCTCCTTGATGCCCTGGCTGAACACGGCGTTGAGCCCTTTAGCTATTCCAGCGGTAGCAAGATCGATGACGCAAACCGCGACAGAATCGAGATTGTCAACGGCGGCCCCGGCAAGGACCAGGTGAGCACCACCCTGAAACCCGGATTCATTTGCCGGAATGGCGATGACGGGAAACCCACCGTGCTGCGCAAAGCCAAAGTGCAGGCATAAGGATGCTGCTTTATGGCATATGCCTCTCCCATTAAAAAACCGGATGACAAGGCGGATCCTTCCTATATCCGGCAGAGAACACCAAATCCAAAGCTACCCTGGTGCCCAACTTGCAAACGGCATACGGATTATCACCTGAAAGTTATCGGTCGTGACCCGAAAACCGGAGGTGACAAAACAGCCGCCTTTTATACCTGCGATGAATGTGGGGGAGATACCTGGAAGCCGACCTACCCTCTGGCCATTAATATCGTCTCTCTCCTGTTCTTCGGATTTCTGCTTTTTATGTGCACTTATGCCCTTTTAGCAGGGTGGATTGAAGAAGAACCCGACAGCGTCATAATGCTTCTCGTACTTCCTTTTGTCGCTTACAAGCTGTATAAGAATTCGAAAAAAAACAGCGCGCATTGGAGAACTTTCAGGGCATGGGCCAAAAGTGAGAACAGCCTGTAAAGAAAGGGGCGGTTGACCTGCCAATCCTGCACCTGCCGGAACACTCCCTCTGGGATTGCCCGGCATCGCAATCGCGGTAAATTCTTTTTTGAACCTTGACCTTTAAGGTTCCTTTCGGAATGGTCGTTACACCATGACACCAATGCTCAAGCAGTATACCGCGATCCGCAACGGTCTGCCTGAGGATGTGCTGCTCTTTTTTAGGCTGGGTGACTTCTATGAGCTATTCATGGATGATGCCAAGGCTGCTGCCGGACTGCTCGGTGTGGCCCTGACCAAGCGCAATGGTATGTCGATGTGCGGCATGCCACATCACTCAGCCCAGACCTATATTGGCAAGCTCATCAAGGCGGGAAAACGCGTAGCCATTGCCGACCAGGTCGGTGAGGTAAAACCGGGGAAAATCGTTGAGCGAGAAGTCACTCAAATTATCAGTGCCGGAACCGTCAACGACATCAATCTGCTAGAGGATAACATCAGTAACTACCTTGCTGGCATTTATCACGGCAATGGGCGCTACGGGCTTGCGGTGCTTGAACTCACCACGGGGGAATTCAAGATCGCCGAGTTTTCAAGCCGCGATGAACTCGAGGATGAACTGAACCGACTTGCCCCATCGGAATTGATCTTTAGCGAAGAGCAGGAAGAGCAATTCAACACAGCATCCATCAATGGCTCAATCTATGATGGTTACGCCTTCCTTGAAGATGCTGCCAAGAGCCTGCTGTGCGGACACTTCAAAACACAGTCACTGGATGGCTTTGGTTGTGCTGAAATGCCCACCGCCATATCCGCTGCTGGCGCCGTCGCCCACTACGTCAAGACCACACTTCGCAGGGACCTTTCCCATGTCCGCTCACTCTCCGTATACCGCCCTGATGCACATGTCCTCATTGATGCCTCCAGTGCACGCAATCTTGACCTTGTCGAGCACCGTGCCGGGCGAAAGCATACTCTGCTCGGGGTCATGGATCGCACACAAACACCTATGGGAGGGCGAAAGTTGAGGGAATGGATCCTGCACCCGCTGCGTGACATGGAAGTTCTCCTTGGCCGGCAGGAATTTATTGGAGCCCTTATTGATGAGCCCTTCCAACTTGCCAAAATGCGTGAAGCTCTCTCTGAGGTCAGGGATATTGAGCGTACTATCAGTCGGTTAAGCGGCAACGCGGGCAATGCACGCGACCTGCAATCCCTTGCAAAGTCGCTGCTGGCTGTGCCAGACATCAAGGATCACCTGACGGCACTCACAGCCGGCCCACTGGGCGATCAACTCAACCCCCGCCTGCGTGATTTTCGTGAACTGGTAGACCTTCTTGAGCTTGCCATTGCTGATGAACCACCGGCCACTATCCGGGAAGGTGGACTTTTTCGCGACGGTTACAGCAAGCAACTTGACGAACTGCGATCTGCTTCCACCGAAGGCAAACAATGGATTGCCGAGCTACAAAAAAGTGAAGCCGAGCGGACCGGGATCAAGTCACTTAAGGTAAAATATAACAACGTCTTCGGTTACTTCATTGAAGTCACAAAAGCGAACCTTGCCAACGTGCCCGAGGATTACAATCGCAAGCAAACCACTGTCAACGCCGAGCGTTTTATCACGCCAGAACTGAAGGAAATGGAGAACAAAATCCTCGGGGCTGATGAGCGTGCCAAGCAGCTCGAATATGAGGAATTCTTGAACCTGCGCGAAAGCGCCCTTGAACACCTTGAAGAACTTCAGGACACGGCGGATGCCCTTGCCGAGATAGACGTCATATTGGGCCTTGCGGAAACCGCCCGCCTGTTTGGTTACTGCCGCCCAGAACTTGAAGAGAGCAACCTCCTACACATTGTTGCCGGCCGACACCCGGTTCTTGATCAACTCGTCACCGAAGAGAAGTTCGTACCCAACGATGCCACTCTCGATGGCAACGGACAGCGCCTCACGATCCTCACCGGCCCCAACATGGCAGGCAAGTCGACCTATATCCGTCAGGTTGCACTGATTACACTGATGGCTCAGACCGGCAGCTTTGTTCCCGCCGAGAAAGCCCAGATCGGTCTGGTTGACCGCATCTTCACCCGTGTAGGTGCCAGTGATGACCTTGCTCGTGGCCAGTCCACATTCATGGTAGAGATGAATGAAACTGCCCTAATTCTCAACAATGCTAGCGAACGCTCGCTGGTAATTCTGGATGAAATCGGTCGCGGTACAGCCACTTTCGATGGGCTAAGCATTGCATGGTCTGTCGCCGAGCATCTGCATGACGCGATAAAGTGCCGAACCCTATTTGCCACTCATTACCATGAATTGACCGCGCTTGCGGACAGCCGCGAAGGCATAGGCAACGCCAATATCGCCGTGCGTGAGCGCAATGACCAAATCATTTTCCTGCGGAAAATTGTCGAAGGCAGTGCCGATCGAAGCTACGGCATTCAGGTTGCCCGCCTTGCCGGCCTGCCGGATGGCATCATTTCCCGCGCCAAGGATATCCTCAAACACCTTGAGGAAAACTCCTCTCGACCCGGCGAGAAACAAAAACCCGGAACTAACTTAAAACGGAATAAAAAGACAAAATCTGAAGATAAGGAAACGTCACTTCCGGAAAGCCAGTCCCCCCAGCTCAACCTTTTCAACTAGTTCTTCGGCAATACCCTCGGACTCATTCCTCTTTGCATCATGATGCGAACCTTTAAGCGGCTCTCCTGGTTCACGGCTCTCCCCTGCCTGCTTTTTACCACCACCTTTCATGATCTTTGCGCAAGCGAAGGCGCACGCCATCTAAAGTTTCTCAATTACCCGGGATGCATAGAGCTGAGTAATAAGGCCGGTACGGTGGCCGTACTTGGCCACCATGTGGGAGGAAGGGTGCTCAGCTACAGGCAAGATGACAAGGAGTCCCTTTATCTGAATCCTGCCGAAAAAAAGTGGACCCCGGAAAACAGCAAAAAACCCTCATCGGCCGGACGTTTTGACATTGGCCCGGAATACCTGATCCCCAAGCGAGCCGAACTCTGGTCCGGCCAATGGAGCGCGAAGATCACCGGGCCGCGCAGTGCACGGCTGACCAGTAAGCCGGCTGCAGATGCAGGCATCCGGCTGGTGCGCGACTTTGTTCTCGCTGAAAATTCCTCACACCTGGCATGCACTCAAACCATGGTGAACACCTCAGGGCAAACCCAGCGGTGGTGCCATTGGGGGCGGATGTTCGCCATTCACGGCGGCATTGGAATCGTGCCCCTCTCTCCGGAATACCAACGCTTTCCAAAAGGGTATATTATGATGCGTGGTCGTGATGAAATGCTGATTTTGCCCGAGGACCCGAACATCCGCCAACGCGGCAATTTTCTTGAGATCCTGGCGCCCCCAAAAGAACCGAAGCTGGGATTTGATTCCTACGCGGGATGGTTTGCCTACCAGATGCCCAATGACCTCGCCTTCATTAAAACCTACAAAACCTTCCCCCAGCGTCTCTACGGGGAAATTGCAGGCCTAACCCTCTCCATCTGGTATCCTCGATCCGACTGGGTGCCGGCCTGCGAGCTTGAACCCATCGGCCCAATGGAAATCCTGCAACCAGGCCAGGAGGCATCATTCACCGAAAACTGGTATCTTTTGCCAAACAAGTTCCCGAAAAAGGGTTCCAGCCTTGACCTTTCTGCGCTTGCAGAAAAAGTAAAGCCACTGCTGCCGTGAGTTCATTCTGCATTCCCATTTTTACTCCCGCCCGTTTTACCCAATAGAACCAATTAGACACATGACCACCAAATTTACCCTTTACACTTTCCTAAGCATCCTCTGCATGATGCCGGCAACTCTGGCTCTTGACGTCTATTTCGGAACAGGCGGCAGGGGGTCCAAGGGTATCTACCGGGCAGAATTTGATCCTGAAACCGGCAAATTGAAACCCGCTATACTAGCGGCAGAAATCAAGGGACCCGGGTTTTTGAGCTGGCATCCCGACGGCAAGAAAATCTATGCCGTGGCACAGGTTGAAAACGGCCCGGGTGTCGCCGGCTTCCATGTCAAGGAAGACGGTTCCCTGCAACAATTTACTTCCTCTCTGATTCGCGATGGCGGGGGCACACATATTGCTGTTCATCCCTCCGGCAAATTTCTGCTGACTGCCCAGTATGGTGGGGGTTCAACCGCCCTCCTACCCATTGATCCGGACGGCAGGCTCGGTGAATCCGTCGTTATGGAACACAAAGGCGGGTCCAAGGTTGTCGGCAACCGCCAGGATT
>CALCSP010000040.1 GCA_937893785.1 uncultured Verrucomicrobiales bacterium | reverse complement strand
ACCATTGGCATAGCGATAGGGGACATCATAATCCTTTACGGTGTCATACAGTCCTCCCTCCCAGCGGTTGCCTTTGCCCTCAATCTCGACAGGACCGCTCCTCTCGGTGTCATTTCCCCACTGCGCGGTGTCAAATAGGTGCGTTCCCCAGTCACAAATGATGCCTCCCGAGTAATCGGAAATCCAGCGGAAGTGGAAGAGCACGCGATCCTTCGTATAGGGCGCCTCTGGAGCAGGTCCAAGCCACATGTCATAATCAAAGCCCTTGGGAATGGGTTGTGGCGTAGGGTCACCAGGGCCATTTGGCTGCTTGGGCAAGATGACTTCGATACGCTCAAGCTTTCCGATCCTCCCATTCCTCACCAGTTCCGCCATACGGTGATAGACAGCAACAGCACGGTCCTCAGTGCTCGTCTGGAACACCTTCTTGTGTTTCCTCACCGTCTCGGTGAGCAACTTTCCCTCATCAATGGTCAGGGTCGGCTTCTCACACTGTACGTCTTTGCCTGCACGAATGGCCATGACACTCATCAGTGTGTGCCAGTGATCCGGGGTGGAAATCATCACTGCGTCAATATCATCGCGTTCAAGAACCTCCCGGAAGTCACGCGTGACAGCACAGTCCTTATTGCCATAATTCTGGTCTACAATCCTTTTAGCATGATTGGCTCGTCCCTCATCGGCATCACATGTCACTAGCACCCGTGCATCAGAATGACTCAGATAAGCCGGCAAATTCCATCCGGTCCCGTGTCCACCGGTTCCGATAAAACCAACCGTAATCTTGTTACTTGGCGCATCCTTGCCAAGTACATGGGAGGGAATAATGGTAGGAGCCGCAACCCCTGCGGCGAGCACTCCACCTAAAAAATTGCGTCTCGAAGAATTTTTCATTGTGCCTGAAGTGTGCAGGAATTCCCCGAGAGTGTCGAGCGACTAAAAGAAATTCTTCACCGCATCACTGGACGCACTCATTAAACATTCAGTTTGGTCGTTGGAGTTTTTCGCACTTCGAGTTCGGCACGCAGGAAATCCGCATTACGGAAACCGAAAGTCTTGGCAAGGATCACCTCCGGGAAACGCTGAGAACCTGTCCGGTAAAGCTCAACACTGTCATTGTAGCCGCTGCGCATCAGGGCCACTTCGTTCTCCACCTGAATCAGGGTCTCCATAAGATTACCCATCACCTCATTGCCCTTGAGCTCAGGGTAATCCTCGGCTAGTGCCAGCATCCGATTAGTCACCGCGCTCTCGACACGGATGGCGGAATCGATCTCCTCTGAAGTGTATTTTTTCTTACCACTTAAAATGGAACGCAAAGTGGCAATATTCTCGTGTACCTCGCGCTCATGCGACAGGTACTGCTTCGCCACGGACTCCATGTGGGGAATCATGTCGATTCGCTTCTTCAGGGAAACCTCAATATTTGCATGTGCCCGCTTGATCCTGTTGCGCAAGAATACCAGATCATTGAACATCAACACGAAAGTACTGAACACAAGGAAAGCCGGGGCCGTCAGAGCGGCCACCAAAAAGTCACTCGGAGAATAGGATCCGGTCCCTGCAAAGAGCAACAACACCGTCATGACGATGCCGATAAACCCGAAGCTCATCCTCATCAATCCTCCACGACTGACTTTGAGCATGGTCTCCCGCTCATTCTGGTCGGAAATCAAAAACGGAAACCCGTCATTATCTCCGTCAGCCATCTGCAACGTCTCCCCGACAGTCGGCTCAATAACCGCTGAGCCTAGGATGTAAAGCTCCTCACCCTCGGCAATGTGGTATTCATAATAGTTTCTACGGCCCGAACTCCTGTGAACCGCCAACCTTGCCTGCACCTCAGCACCATCTGGCACCACACGGACCGCTCCCTCCTCGTCGTGGCATTCAAATGGAACCTGCTCAGTCCATTCCTCAATAGTCACCGTCCTTTGATCATCCCCGGATCCCCGGGTCTCGGTCACCTTGTAGTAAACATGACAACATCTGGCATTACTCAATGGGCCCTCAATGAAATAATCATTGCCATCATAAAGGACAGCCTTTCCCTTGATCTCGGCAGGACCGTAAGCAAGCCCTGTCGACAGTGAAGTTGGAATATTCTCGATGTAGCGCTTGGTCTTCACCCTCCTGAAACCCCAAATGCTTCCAAGAACACCTCCCACCAGGGCCAGAATGCCACCAATCCATGTCAACCACTTCGGGATCGGGCTTGGTGCAATTTCAAAATCAGCAAGAGAAGGGTCCCCATCCTCCAGGATTGAGGGCTGACGATTCACACCCCAGTAGCGGGATAAATACCGCTCTGGGAAGCGGCCCAGAATCGCGTTACTGCGCTCAACAGCCGCCGCATAATCCTGCCGAATCCCCATAACACGCTGACGTTTTTGTGCATCTTGCTGCGACTCGAGCTGCTTCAGGGAATCCTCCCAGTGAAAGGAACCGTAATCCAGATCAAGCTCCTTCTCAATGGCAGCAGCGGCACTTCGGGAATGACGCTCAAGACGCTCCTTACCGTCCTTCAGGTCATTACCCATCATTTTCATCCCCATCATCACCAGCACAAACACGTTCAGTCCGCTCAGCAAAGACAGAAAAACCAGTAAGCGGTGGATACGCAGCTTGAAGCAGAGCAACATGATACCGAACGCAAAACAGGCCAGGCTGCCCACACTTCTCATCACGCCATTGGTCCCCTGACCACTGCGCACTGAGGTGGCGGTCGCCGTCTCCGAAAGAATGGGAGTGAATGATCCCTCTGAGCCAAAATTCAGTTGATAGTCGGCATCGGGCTGCCGTGCTGATTGTCCTCCCCGTCTTCCAAGCTCCACGGAAATGGTCTGCTCCTCGGCCTGCTTCCCCCGTGCGATGCGTATTTTTACTTTGTCCCCCACCTCCTTCTTGGAGAGATATGAACTGAACCATGATGTGTTATCACCGTGCCTCAGCCTTCCGTCCAGGCGATCCAGTTGCCGGATAATATCCCCTTTTCTCAGGCCGGCACGTTCCGCCGGTGAACCCGCGATCACCTCTTTAACGACACTCACATAGACCAACTGAAACTTATCGGTATCATTAATTGAAGATGTCCTGATCCTCCTGTTTTCATTCTGCAACACAACACCTAGGAAGGGTTCATCACCCAGCTTTCCCGTCCATGGTTCTGCCTTGGCAAAGGCAAATAGCCTGT
>CALCSP010000039.1 GCA_937893785.1 uncultured Verrucomicrobiales bacterium | reverse complement strand
GATCACGAGCCTCTATACAGATAAAAAAGGCATCGTCTGAAAAGCGGCTGAATTGCGCACTCGTAAAAAGCGGGTGATTCCAGCGTGGCAGGCGATTTAAGATCATGCTGCCAAACAACGCGGTGAAAGCCGAAAAGAGAACCGTTAACTCAAACATTACCGGGAAAAATGCCGGCAGGGTCGTGATACCCGCCGGTTTATCCTGAACATAAGTTGGGTAGATCACAACCTGCGTAAGGAACTGGAGCAGAAAAGCGGTCAGGGTCCCTGTCGCACCACCAATGAAAACAAACCATGAAAGCGAGGACTTACCAAGCCCCATTGCTCCATCAAGACCATGAATAGGAAAAGGAGAATGCACATCCCAACGCTTGAACCCGGCATCACGTATCTTCTCCGCCGCATGGTAAACATCCCGCGCACTGGCAAATTCGGCAATGTAGCCGTGGACTTTCTTAAGCTTACTCAGGTGATTGTTTGGTTAAATTTGAATAGGTGATTTCGTTACTTCGCCTCTGGCTCTTCTAACTCACTCCCCTCAGCATCATGGGTAAATGTTTCCGGAGGAAGGTAATGCGGGTCACTCTCTGGTAATACTCCCTTAACCTCGGAAATGGCAATAACAGGCAGATACCGCAGGAAAAGCAAGAACAGCCCCATAAAGAGCCCAAATGTCCCAATAAAGGTCCAAATCTCTACATTGCTGGGATGATAGAAATCCCATGCCCCAGGAAGGAAGTCCTGAGCAATAGAGGTCACAATAATCACAAAACGCTCAAACCACATGCCTGCGTTAACGCACATGCATACCGCCATAACAATCCAAAGATTATGTCTGCAGTAACGAAACCAGAAAAGCTGCGGAGCAATCACATTGCAACTGAACATGCAAATGTAAGCCCAGTCATAATATCCCGTGGTCCTGTTTATGAAAGCCGCTTGCTCATACTTGTTGCCTCCATACCAAGCTACGAAAAGCTCCATGATGTAGGCATAACCAACGATCGTGCCCGTTAGCAGGATGATCTTGGCCATGTTGTCGATGTGCTTGAAGGTAATCAAGTCCTGGAGTCCATAAATCTTACGAGCAGGAATCATCAGGGTAAGCACCATTGCAAATCCTCCAAAAATGGCACCAGCAACAAAATAAGGAGGAAATATCGTAGTATGCCAACCCGGCACAATCGATGTCGCAAAGTCAAAGGACACTACGGAGTGCACGGAAAGCACAAGGGGCGTTGATAAAGCAGCAAGCAGCAGGTAGCACATTTCATAATGCCTCCACTGCCGATTTCCTCCGCGCCATCCCAAGGCAAAAAATCCATAAGCAATTTTTCGGATACGGTTTTTGGCCCGGTCACGCAAAGTGGCAAGATCAGGAATCAAACCCACATACCAGAAAATCACCGAGACAGTGAAATAAGTTGAAACGGCAAAAACGTCCCAAAGCAGTGGCGATTTAAAGTTCTGCCAAATACCATTGGCATTCGGCACAGGAGCAAGGAACCAGACCATCCAGAACCGGCCAACATGAATGGCCGGAAAAATACCTGCACAAATTACCGCAAAAAGCGTCATCGCCTCAGCAGCACGGTTAACGGAAGTTCGCCACTTCTGACGAGTCAGGAAAAGGATCGCCGAGATCAGCGTGCCCGCATGCCCGATACCGATCCAGAAAACGAAATTGGTAATCGCCCAACCCCATCCCACAGGATGGTTGTTTCCCCAAACGCCAACGCCAGTGGCAACAAGATAGGCAAGGCAATAGCCCAATACACCCATCAGAACAACGGAAGGCACAAACAAAATCCACCAGAGAAACGGCTGCCGGTTCTCGACAATCCCACAAATCCTGTTGGTCACCCAGCTCATAGGGCGCTCATTTAACACCAAGGGTTCCCGTGCAAGCACAGGTCGCTTGGTATCAGATGTAGAAGCTTCGGCCATGTTAAAATTGTTGTATAATGCAACCGGACGAACCGATTAGGTAAAATTAGTGAAAGTGCGTGCTTATAGTGCCTATCTGTTCTGCTCCAGGCATTTCCATGTTCGGATTCTTGATTCGGGCTAGGAAAGTCGTTCGCTCTCGCAATCCAAGATACTTGAGCAACTCGTAGTTTCTTGGTGATGCCTTAACCTTGTTAACCATCGAATCCTTGTCGGTAAGATCACCAAAAGTCACTGCATTGCAGGAGCAAGCCGCCTGACAGGCCACCTTGATGACACCATCCGGAACACGCGTGTCGCCTGAATCCCTCGCAATGCGTTTCTGGTTAATCTTTGCTTCCTGAATGCGCTGTACGCAATACGTACACTTCTCCATCACTCCACGCATACGCACCGTCACATTCGGATTTTTCTGAAGCTGCATACTGGGTGCGACTCCGGATCGATCCTTGTCACTAAGGGGACCGCGGTAAAGCTGATCAAGTGGGCGTTTATTGTAGTCAAAAAAGTTAAACCTTCTCGCTTTAAAGGGGCAGTTGTTGGCACAGTAGCGCGTGCCTATACAACGATTGTAGGCCATCGCATTAAGCCCCTCTTCAGTGTGAACCGTGGCATTGACAGGACAAACTGTTTCACATGGTGCCGCCTCACACTGCGAACAGGAAACGGGCTGTGTCATAAATTGCGGATTTTCAAGATCTTCATCAGCAAGTTCCCAGTGCCCATGTTCATCTTGCTTCATATCAGGAGCAAAATAGCGATCCATGCGAACCCAGTGCATCTCACGACCTATGATCACCTGATCTTTACCGACAATCGGAATATTGTTTTCCGATTGGCAGGCAATCGTGCAGGCATTACAACCGTTACACAAATTGAGATCAATGGCCATTGCCCACTGCTGATTCTCGCTCTTTGCACTCAGATCCTGCCCTCTGTAAACACGATGGTCAGGCGGAATATGCGAATCCATTCCCCTTGTCTGAAACGATGAAGCATGTTCGGGATGAGCTGGATCGTAATGCTCCCTCTCATGTTCGAGCTCTTTAATGGTACCGTCTCGATAAAGAGCACGTCCTTCCATCTGGAAGTGCTCCTGCGTAATCGCAATTGGATAAGTCTTTGTCCGATACCCCTCACGCAATTCAACTTCCTCAGTGACAAATTCGATCTCAACATCTTCTGTCATGAGAGATGTCTCAGAAGTCCGTAACGGATAAACATCGAACCCGGTTACATCGCCAGTATCCTGAGCCTCCATTGGCCAAAAGGGCGAACTCGACTGAGGTGTTCCGGCAATGGAACCGGCATTAACCTGTCCATAGCCCATTGATATACTGACGCTGTTCTTGGCATGCCCCGGAGCGGGAAGGATCGGAAAATGTCGAGTAACTCCACCGGCTTTTACCTTTAATAAGTAAGCCTTATCTTCAATAACCAGGTCCTTATTGGTTAATTCCTTGCCGGACTTTCTGGCCAAATCCTTGATCGTTGCAAAGCTCATCAGCGCAGCATTGTCCCAAACGAGGCTGGTAATGGGATCAGGCAATTCCTGCAACCAACCATTATTGATGTAACGTCCATCCCAAACCTTGTTGTCTGCAGTAAAGACAAGCTCCACACCACCCTCACCAACCTTCATTCTTGCGACCAAATTCTTTGCCGCCTCGCCTTTCATTTCACCTTCAGCTGAAGGGTATTCACTGTCTTTTAGGAAACCATTGCGCAAAACAGTATTCCAACGCTTTTCAAAGGCATCTCCGGTTATTCCGGCAAATGTCTCCTGAACTGCAGCCAGACCAGCATCCTTGCCGGTTTCGGGCTCCTTATCCGAAAGCAAATCAGTAAGAAAGGCAATGTCTGACACACCTTCATACAAAGGTGCTATCATTGGCTGTATCACAGAATAGGTTCCGTCCGCCGCACGAACATCTCCCCAACTCTCAAGGTAATGCGTTGCGGGAACATGCCAATGCGCAGCTCGTGCAGAGGCGCAAAGATCTCGCACTCCATGGTGAATGACGGTCTCCACCTTATCCATTAAACCGGCAAATCCTAGATCAGAGGGAGCACTATAGACTGGGTCACTGTCAGCACTAATAACCAATGTTGAAACTTCCCCTTCATGAATCGCAGACGCAAGCTCCTGGATGCTTCCAGACCTCTGTAGATCAGTTGAAACAACCTCCATCGATTTGTCTTTACCAACATTACCCAACGAAACATTGATCGCTACCACCAGAGCATGAATTCCAGGATCTAGCCTGGGACCAGCCAAAACAAGCCCTTTACCTCGAGAGTTGAAAAGGTCCTTAGCAACACCATCAATCCACTTTTTGCTCAATACACTCTGCCCTTTTCCAAACGACTCAGCAAGAGCTACAAGATCCTTATCACCGGTAAGCTCACCAACTCTCGCTGCGATACGAGCTGCAACGAGTGGCATATCACTTACCTTTACTGGATGACGGTGATCAGCCATGCCCCCAGTAAGGGTATACTGATGCTCCAGAACATATAGGCGGTTCATCGAGTCAGCAGTTGCACCATCTTGCACATTCCTCCTAGCCGAGAACCCACAAGTAGCATCATCAGCAATATGATCGACACCAAGGAAATCACATCCAATGGAAAGGATACGATCCGCCTCGCCAAGTTTGAAAATTAGCTTCTTACGTGAACCAAAAAGTTCCCTCGCGGCGGTATCAAGACCATTATGGTCAACTGCTTCATACTGGTAAAACTTTGCCTTGGGAAACTTCTCTAGAACTTCGAGAGCTAACCTCTGACGTGTTGGTGAACTACCGGCACCATGTAAAAAAGCCAAACCCTCACCTTGAGAATCGGCCAGCTGCTTTTTCTTTTCAGTGAAAAATTTCCTGAACTCATAACGAGTCGACAACTGGTTGGATTTCCTGAAAGAAGTCGAGCGTTCAGGGTCATAAAGGTCCAGAATGGACGCAACCGCAAAATGGTCAGTGCCGCCATTGGTGCTTGGATGCAATGGATTTCCCTGTAAATGAATCGGTCTTCCCTCATGCACCTTGGCAACAATCGCAGTTGCTCCGGTAGCTCTTGGCATTGCTGTGGCAAAATAGACCGCCTTACCCGGAACCATCCACTCAACACTGCCGGCGTAAGGCAATATCTTACCAACCGGCCTGCGGCAAGCCGCCATTCCCAAGCCCGCCAAAGCTGTTGATGCACCCATAAGGCGCATGAATCTC
>CALCSP010000038.1 GCA_937893785.1 uncultured Verrucomicrobiales bacterium | reverse complement strand
GAGGTATCGCTTGATGTTTGAAGATGAAGCGGAATTAGAAAAGGTAGATGATGGCAGTGGTAACGATGAGATTGCTGGTGATAATATTTATACTGCGACCATTATAACAAGTGATCTTGGTGCCGGTGAGATGCTGCGTTGGCGGGTTATTGCCACGGATACATCAGGCAACATTACTACAGATCCTAGGTATCCTGACCCAGTCGATTCGCCCCGTTACTATGGAACGATTGCCGCGGACCCTTCAACGGTCAATTCCCTCTTACCGGTCATGCACTGGTTTGTTGCCAATGCGGGTGCAGCCAATAATCGAAGTGGGACCAGAAGTTCGCTGTATTTTGAGGGTGAATTTTATGACAATATACTGACTGATCTACACGGTCAGTCGACTTCAGGTTTTCCTAAAAAGAGCTATGACTTTGATTTTAACTCCGGTGCTAGGTTTCGTTGGCAGGAGGGTGAGCGAAGGGTAAAGGATATTAACTTACTAACCAACTGGGCAGATAAGGCGAAGGTTCGCAATACGATGGGTTATGGCTTGGCAACCATGATGGGGGAGCCCTGTCATTACGCTAAGATGGTCAGGGTTCAGCAAAACGGGGCATTCTTTTCCGTGTCAGACATGGTTGAAGATGGTGATGACCGTTTTCTGGATAGGGTTGGACTGGATGATAACGGAGCACTTTATAAGATGTACAATCGTCTGGACTCAACCTCCGGGGCTACCAAGAAAACCCGGAAAGAAGAGGATAAAAGTGACTTGCAGTCATTAATCAGCGGTCTCGGACAAAGTGGAGATGCCAGGTTGCGCTTTGGTTATGACAATATCGATATACCCGGAACAATTAATTATCTGGTGAGCATGGTTTTGATTAATAATCGCGATCAGGGCCATAAGAATTACTACTTGTATCGTGATACTGAGGGAACGGGCGAGTGGCGTCCATTGATTTGGGATGTGGATCTCAACTTGGGGCGCAATTGGATTTCTGGTGCTGGTTACTTTGACGACTCTTTTACTGTCAATGAAGTGACTGCAGGACCAAATAACCGTCTCAAATCCTTAATTTATGATGATCCGCAATTGTGGCAGATGTTTTTGCGTAGACTGAAGACGGTTGTGGATACCATCATTGAACCAGAAGGGACTCCATCACCGGTCATTGATGGAATGATCGATGAACTGGTTGCCTTGGTAGATCCGCAGGGCGTTGTTTCAGATGCCGATCTTGACTATAACAAGTGGGGGTCCTGGGGTAACCGTAATCGTGTGGTGCCGGCTGCCAATCGAATCAAAGAGGAATTTCTTCCTGAGTTTCGCAGGCATTTTTATGACGATTTATCTGGGCTTTTACCCGTTTCCCAACCAGCGGAAACAATGGTGGATATCGCAATGGGGGAGTTTAATCCGGTTTCTGGAATTCAGAATGAGGAGTTCTTCACCCTCATTAATAACAACGGATATGCCGTTGATTTGTCAGGATGGAAGATCGACGGAGCAGTGAGGATGACGGTTGCTTCCGGAACAGTGATCCCTTCAGGAGGTGTGCTTTATGTTGGCCGGGATGCTACTGCATTTCGAAATCGGACAGTGAGTCCCAAAAGAAATGAAAAAAGGTATTTGATCAGTGGGTATGAAGGTCAGCTATCTGCGCGTGGCGAGACGGTTGAATTATACGACCGATCCAATCAGCTGGTTGCCAGCTTGACCTACAACGGTCAACCGACTTTGATGCAGCAGTGGTTGCGAATTACAGAGATTCATTATCACCCACTTGGCCCAAGTTCCGATGAGCTAATAATTAATGATGGCTGGAAAGCGTCAGACTTTGAGTTTGTGGAATTGACCAATATAGGAACCAGTGATCTTGATATTTCAGGTGCTCAATTAGTGCAGGGAATTCAGTTTGTATTCCCAGAAGGGAGCATTTTGCCGGCAGACAGTTTCGTTCTTGTGGTTGCTAATCGGGATGCCTTTGAGGCAAGGTATGGGAACGATCTGAATATTGCCGGTGAATATGCAGGTCAACTTGATAATGGGGGGGAAGAAATTGGCTTACGTGACAATGTTGGTGAGAATGTTCTGGAGTTTGAATATGATGATGAATGGCACCCGCAAACTGACGGGGTAGGTTATTCGTTGCAGTTTGCTGATGATGCTATGGTGCCTGATGCTTGGTCTTCTGCCAATTCATGGATGTCGTCGGTTCTGCTAGGTGGATCGCCTGGGGTAAGAGATGATGGCAGTTTCGTTTCGTTTCGTGATTGGGTATCAGTGTTTTACTCTGTTGCTGAGCTTTCGGACGCCACCATTAGTGGGCCTGATGCAGATAGTGATGGAGATTCAAAATCCACGCTTATGGAATATGCCTTGAACACCAATCCTAATGTTTCGGAAACTAGTAATACTCCTGATATTTTTATAGTTGAAGATGCCGGTGAGCGTTACCTGGCGATGCGCTATGTTCGTCAGACGGAAGCTGTGGATCTTACCTATCAAGTACAGGTGAGTGATAATCTGAGGGATTGGGAGG
>CALCSP010000037.1 GCA_937893785.1 uncultured Verrucomicrobiales bacterium | reverse complement strand
CCGGTGGTGTATGTGGTACGGCGTGATTTGGCATCAGCGAAACTGGCCCCCGGTGCACCTGACCATTTGACGAAGGGCTTGCCGTTGCTGGTTTCCGGGGCGGTGAGTCGCACGACTGACCCGGGTTCAAAGAATCCATAACGGGCAGTGTCTCCAAGAAATGCCCGCTCGCCACTTACCATTTCCATGATGACGGCATCATTTACCTGCAGCAGGTAGTTAAAGGGAGTGCCATAAGTTTGCGAGAGCATCCATGCCATGCGCATGCTGAAAGCTGCATTGTCGTCCCCCCGTGGGCGGCTGATGTGTCCCTTGCCTGGAATCATGGTGAATCGGCCGTAACCCCCACAGGCAAGATGGTTGTCAAAAAGCGGAATTTGTTCGGAGATTCTTGAGACATTATCCAGCGGGCAGTGAAGTACCCACACTGGAGTTTTTCTGGTCATGCACGTTTCCGGTGTAGTGCCTCTCTTGACCTCATTGCATCCCCAAGCACCGAGGGGCATCATGGCAGCGATCTTGTAACCGAGGGATGATCCGCACCCGACATGCCATGTGCCTTGTCCTCCCATGCTGAAGCCGGTGACATAGACCCTGTCTTTATCCACATTGACCTTGCTGGTTACGTGGTCGAGTAGGCGCTTGAACTGACTGGCATTCCAGCGGGCAACTGGCTTGACGGGGGCAACGTGGATATAACCGAATTGTCCGTGTGTATGGCTGCTGTAGCCGGCATCCGTCCAGCGTTGGTTATCCACCAGACGTGCGGATACCATGTTGCGCTTCCCCTGATCTGGGTGTGTGCGTCCACGCCCGCCGCCATGCAGGTAAAAGACAACGGGATAAGCTCGCTTGGCATCATAATCTTTCGGCACCCAAACCGAATACTGGTAGGTGTCTCTTGGGACATCGCCGGATTCATGGGTGTAATTATGCTGAACTCCCGGGGTAAAGTCTGCTGCGATGGCTGAGAATATGCATGCCATGCAGGAAAATATGACTAGTGGAAAGGTGAATAGGTTGCTTTTCATGGTCGTGATTGACCAATTATAGGATCATAGTCTGCATCGAGGTAAATAAATTAATCCTGTCGATCCGGTATTTTTGGTCACCGTGCCGGGTATGCACGTGTGATAAAGGCTGGCATATTAGGCCCTTTTCCGCCTGTCATTCGGATTTCGTTCGCCGGATGTAAGAAAGACCACGGTTCTCGGAAATGCCATGCGTGCTCAATTGATCCACGAGGTTCCCGACCTGCCGGTTGTCCTGCCTGAATTTTCCGCTCAGACGATCGTTGAGGTCACGCTGAAAGGCGGCCAGAAAAGGCGCTATCAGAAAATGGTTAATATTGACCAGCGATAGTCAGTTATTTCTGGTTCGTGCTCTTCATGGGAGCAGCATTGTGCTTTGGCAGTAAAGCGGAATGTTGTTTCTTAATCTCATTCATTTCCTGCTTGTCCGCAAGATTACGCCATTCATTGGGATCCTCATGATGGTCATAGAGTTCCTCCGTATTGTCGGCATAGCGAATATATCGGTAACGTGATGAGCGCACAGCATGGTTGTTCCTGCCATGTGTGCTGATTGCGACGCGATTGATTTTCTTATTTGGGCTGG
>CALCSP010000036.1 GCA_937893785.1 uncultured Verrucomicrobiales bacterium | reverse complement strand
TACAGGAATAAACGTCTCCTTCCACTATCACTGTTCGCGGGTCATCAAGCACTTCATCATTCAGTCCGCCAAGGCATTCACGATTCCATCGCACAATCTCAGGCAACAACTCGGCAACCTCGATGATTGACCCTTTACTTGTAAGCTCTAGGCAACGCCTTAGGCTGTATCCCAATCCCAGCCCGCCAATCAGTATTCTCGGGTTTGTTCTCCTCTCCCGGAAATCACAGCCGATATCGGCAAGTAACAACTCGGAATGCGTCAGGGTCGTGCTCATCACCTGACGATCATCCAGATAAAGATAGAAAGCGCCATCATGCCCATACAACCTGAATGTTGTGCCATCCGGTGTGTCAGTCTCGGCAATCATGGTTGTCGGCTTCATAATCTCTCTTGAAAATTGGTTTTCTCTGCAGCTTGTACCCCATCACTGCAAGCTAGCGGAAATGAAGGACCCCTTGATGCCTTTCCCATAACTACCCATGTTATCCTGCAGCTGCGGTTCGTGCGCGGAAAAATTGTAAGGAAAAACACTTTCAAACCCGAAACAGAGCGTGACAACTCCGCTACATTGCCCCCTGTTCCATAAGACATCAAATCATGCGTATTCAACTAAGCGTCACAATCGCAGCCTTTTTATTCTCATTACCCGCAGGTCACAGCGCGGCCAAAAAACAATCCCGCCCGCCAAACCTTATTTACATCATGGCAGATGACCTTGGTTACGGTGACCTTGGATGTTTCGGTCAGCAAACCATTCAGACGCCTCATCTCGACAGGATTGCCAAAAAAGGCATGAAATTGACAAGTTACTATTCGGGCAACACCGTTTGCCGGCCTTCGCGGCTGGCCCTTTGGACTGGCAAGCACATGGGGCACACCCCGATATCATCCAATGCCTCGTACCGTTTCAAACCGGAAGACATTACGGTAGCGGAATTACTCAGGGAAAAAGGGTATGTAACAGGAGGTGTTGGCAAGTGGGCAATGGGAGGTACTGGAACAAGCGGACATCCCAACAAAAATGGTTTTGATTTCTGGTTTGGTTACCTAGACCAAGGGGAAGCTCACAATTACTACCCCACCCATTTATGGCGAAACACAGAAAAAATACCTCTCCCCGGCAACGTGCTGACCGGCAGGCCCGAGGATCGTGGCAGAGTGGCAAAAAAACGCAAAACATATTCCCACGACCTGATTACCACAGAAGCCCTGGAATTTGTTCGTAAAAACCGCGCACACCCTTTTCTACTCCATATTCACTGGACCATTCCACATGCCAACAATGAAGGTGGGAGAGCAACCGGGAATGGTATGGAAATTCCTGATTATGGGATTTACGCATCCAGAGATTGGCCGGCAACAAAAAAAGGAGCGGCTGCAATGATCTCCCACATGGACAAAGATGTCGGGAGATTAATCGCGCTTCTGGAGGAACTGAAACTGGATCAAAATACCCTGGTGTTTTTTACCTCCGATAATGGCCCCCACTCTGAAGGTGGTCACAAACACGAAACCTTTAATTCAAATGGACCACTAAGGGGTTTTAAACGCGATCTCTACGAAGGAGGCATCCGCGTCCCAGCAATTGCTTATTGGCCAGGACGGATAAATCCCGGTAGCATCTCTGCTGAACCGCTGGCGTTCTGGGACTGGTTGCCAACTGCCTGTGATTTAGCAGGCGCAAGTCAACCACAAGATACTGACGGGGTATCCTTTGCCCCAACATTGCTCGGCAGAAAAGCAGAGCAAATCTCGCATCCCTATCTGTTCTGGAAATTTGGAGGCAAACAGGCTCTTCGGCAATCAAAGTGGAAACTCGTGCTCAATAACCCAAAAGCCTCTCCCGAACTCTACGACCTGCAAGAGGATATAGGCGAAGACCGCAACATAGCCGAGGATAATCCGGATATTGTCTCACGCTTGCAACGATTAATGAAAGAGGCCTGTCAATAAAACTGCTAAAGAGAAACCAAATGGTGCCTAAATTGTTCATCCTATTTATCATCGTCCCGATTATTGAACTTTATCTGTTGTTTCAAGTTGGTGCTCGCATTGGTCTGCCCGCGATTCTTGGAATCATTATCGTAACTGCGATAATTGGGACAAGATTGGCCAAAGCACAGGGAATCAATAACATGCAGCGTGCAAGGCAAGCCATGAGTGAAGGACGTATGCCTCATGAAGAAGTGCTGGACGGCATGTTAATCATTATTGCCGGAGTCTTACTGATGATCCCGGGACTATTGACGGATGCATTGGGAAGCGCACTAATGATTCCTTCCCTGCGTTCCGCTTTGCGAAAACACCTTGGTGGTTCATTTAATGCACGGCCCGGGTTCCCTGGAAACCCGCATGACCGACGCCATTCCGGCAAGCCCGATGATGACACGGTCATCGAAGCGGAAATTATTGAGGACTGATTGGAGCTAATTTCTCCAGAACAGTCAAACTTGCATCAAGCACTACAGACCGCTAAAAGCAACGGAGCAATCAGGCAATATTCGTAAAAACTGCCTGTACATCTTCATCATCCTCAAGCTTATCAATCAATGCCTCCACTTCCTTGATTTGCTCCTCGGAAAGTTCAACAGGGGAAGTTGGAATGCGCTCGAGGTTGGCTTTAAAGCCGGCGACGCCAAGCTTTTCCACCGCAGAGGTAAGGGTTCCGAATGCGGTGAATTCCCCCTGAATATAAATGGTTTCATCATTAACAGAAAGTTCCTCAAGGCCATGATCAATCAAGTCCAACTCGATCTCATCGATGTCCATTGCCGGCTCTTTTTTAAATTGGATAACAGCCTTTCGGGCAAACAGAAATTCCAATGAGCCGGTTTGAACAATTTCGCCGCCGTTCTTGTTAAAAGTCATCTTGAGGTTGGCCACCGTTCGGTTGGTATTATCAGTGGCAGTCTCCACAAAAATGAGTGAACCATGCGGACCTTTACCCTCGTAATTAATCTCCGAAAAAGCCGCTGCATCCTTGCCAGATGCACGCTTAACAGCCTTCTCAATATTATCCTTCGGCATATTCTCTGCCTTGGCATTGGAAATGGCAGTGCGAAGCGCGCTGTTCATCTCCGGATCCACTCCGCCAGCTTTGGCAGCCATGGTAATTGACTTTGCCAGCTTAGGAAAAACCTTGGACATCTTGTCCCAACGTTTTTCCTTGGCCGCTCGACGGTATTCAAATGCTCTTCCCATTGTCTGGGAAAAGGTGGTCACATTTGGATTCTCTGCAAGCCCGAAGCCTGTATAAATGCATTAACGCACTATCGGGCCTACAAGCGGCAGGCAAGCAATTCACGTTGGAAGACAAGCTCCTTCGGCAGGTGGTCATGTAGCT
>CALCSP010000035.1 GCA_937893785.1 uncultured Verrucomicrobiales bacterium | reverse complement strand
GTAACCACTGTCCCGACACCCTGTGGCGAGAAAACTCTGTCGACGGAGAGTCTGGCAGTTCCGATATCTCTGGGAGGAGGAGTTTTACTCACTATGTTTGCCAGTGTTTTGCGCAACTCGTCGAGGCCATCCCCGATGATCGCACAAACAGGAATAATTGGTGAGCCCTCAAAGCAACTGCCTTCAAGTGCTTCCGCAACACTGGCTGCGGAGAATTCAATATCATCGACTGCATCGGATTTTGTTAATGCAATGACGGCATTTTTTACTCCGAGGTAACTGAGGATCTGGAGATGCTCTTCGGACTGTGGCATCCATCCATCATCGGCAGCAACGACAAACATTGCCACATCAACGGAGCCGACGCCTGCTACCATGTTTTTTACAAAGTCAGCATGGCCAGGGACATCAATGATGCCAAGCGAAAGGGTGGAGCCAGATGAATCAGGGGATGGCAGTTCAAGATGCGCAAAGCCGAGATCTATGGTCATTCCTCGTGCTTTTTCCTCGGGCAGGCGATCCGGGTCAGTTCCTGTGAGCGCCTCGATCAGCGTGCTCTTACCATGATCAATATGACCGGCTGTGCCAATGATGTAATTACGATGAGTGCCCATTATTGCTTTAATTTATGGAAGTCACTAGGGCAGGAGTTGCATATCGGGCATGCTGCTTTGGTAAAGCTCCGAAAGAAGGGGCGAGTAAAAGCTTTTCTTCTGTAATCTTCCTCAGGCATCCACCAGTAAGCGTGTTCAAAAAGCCTGGAGTATTTTCTTGGATGCCCTGGGATTCCATTACTAAGCAGTATCACGTGCAGGGCTTCATGCCTAATGAGCCAGTCAGGAATCTTTCCTTCAACGTGAGCTAGATAGACAATGGCGTTACGCTCAAGGATTTTCCATGCCGTTAAACCACCTTGGTATGTGCCGCGTATCTTGGCCACGGGCATTCCTCGCCAATCCTCATATTCCGCTGATGCTGGTGCTCGAAGTTCGATCGTTTTACCCCTGAAATGTTTCCCGCTTATCTGTTCCAGTTCCCGAATCTGGCCGCGAATCCTGGCAACCAGTTCTTCCTGACCTTCGGGTGCGATAAAAGTGGGGTTACTGAAGGTTTGGTTGCACGCGCTCAGTAGAGTGAGAGTGGACAGAGCGGTTAGGGCAGCCTTTAGCATTAGGTTTGATTTGGTTTTAGTAGTTTCCCTGCATTCAAGGGGAACAGGGAATAATTTGGCGTAATCGTCTAACAAAAAAAAGCCGTTCGGGCAACCCCTAACAAATTTCTTACCTATCCAAGCGGCTTTCTATGGTGAGTTCTATTACATATTAGAGTCTTTTGCTTCTCTCCCGTTAAGAATGAGGTAATATGCCACTATGTCCCAGCCCGCGATTGTTAACTTTGCCCCGGAAGTGGGATCCGTGGAACTACGTGCTGTGCCTCACCCTGAAATTGCGGCTGACGAGATTCTTATGAAGGTTGGAGCTGTTGGTGTTTGTGGCAGTGATTTACACCAGTGGCAGTCTAGTCATAGTTGGCCGGTGAACTATCCGGTAGTTCTTGGGCATGAGTTTGGCGGGATTATTGTTGCTGTTGGCAAGGGGGTTGAGGGATGGACACCAGGTGAGCGAGCAGTTTCAGAAACGGCCGCAATTATTAATGAGCAGAGCCCAATGAGTCGTCGTGGTCTCTATAACCTTGATCCGGGTAGGAAGGGGTTTGGTTATGGGGTTGACGGGGCAATGGCTGAGTATGTGAAGGTTCCGTCTCGTTGTCTTCACCGAATTCCCGATAGTCTACAGATGGAGCATGCCGCGCTGACAGAGCCATGTTGCGTCGCTTATAATGCCATAGTCAATAATACAATGATGGAACCTGGAGACCGGGTTTTGGTTATTGGTCCCGGAACCATCGGAATTTTATGTGCGGTGATTTCCAAGCTCAGGGGTGGCGAGGTCTGTCTGCTGGGTCGGGAAGAGGACGCACATCGTCTTGAAGTAGCTCGTGAAGGATACGGTATTGAGGTGCTCAGCAGTGGCGCTGACCAATGGGCACGTCAACGTGATGGTCTTGGGGCTGATGTTGTCGTAGATGCGGCG
>CALCSP010000034.1 GCA_937893785.1 uncultured Verrucomicrobiales bacterium | reverse complement strand
TGCAGTGGACATTTTCTTCCCTCCATGAACTGGGACCCAGCCGAAAATTCCATCCCCACCGGCCTTTTGCGAGAGGTGCGGCAAAGAAAAAAGCAACGGAGGCTGATCCAATACATCAAAGATCCCCTGCCATTGTTGCCTACTGTAATGCATTGGACCAAATACCATCATGATCGGTTTTTTATTGATCTTTAGATAAGCCTCCTGATTAAACCAGTTTGCCTGCAACCAGCGCAAAGTATCCCTGCCATGAAGCACGGCATCCTGTGCCTTGAGGAATCCGCCCTTGATCATCTGCTCAACAGTCCGGTCCTCATAACACACCGCAAAGTTCAATCCTGCCCTCTTCAGATACTTGACCAAATGAACAGCATTCCGATGAATGGCTGCATAATCATTGAAATCATTCTTTCCATACCAGTCAACAATCACTCCGTCCACGCCGGAAAATTTCATTAATAATGCCTGACACTCCAATACGTCGGGATCGTTAGAGTCATAAGGACCAAGAAGAGGTCGGTAATGTGAAGCCAACAACCGCTTGCCCTCCTTCCCCTTCTTGTCAGGATCAAAATGGTTCATTGTCCAGTGCCACCCCCACTCTCCACTGAACGGCTTGGATGCATACCATGGCATATAATGCACCAGAATCTTTTTGTCTCTCAGGGCTTGCCGCCCGGAATCCCTTTTACCACTGCTTATCAAGGGATCAGCTCCCAGCGGAACCTGACCACTACTTAAAAGAAGAACAGACAGCAATGCCGCCTTGATAAAAGTTGTGAGCCTCATAGACAACTCCAGTCTGCATTCCTTATGCCACCCACAGGCAATAGCAATATCGAAAATTACGCCCCTTGCTACAGCTGACTCGATAACGTAAAAAAACTCCGGAGTGCATCAGGCACCCCGGAGTTGTTTCAATAAAAAACAATGGCGATGGCTTAGCGGCGATGGCCTCGCTCATGCTTGTAGTTGCCACGATGATACCGTGCAGGTCCACCTTTCTGCGGAGGTCCACCTCGGCGCATACTAGGTCCACCTTTCTGCGGAG
>CALCSP010000033.1 GCA_937893785.1 uncultured Verrucomicrobiales bacterium | reverse complement strand
CCGGAATACGCCCACTGCTCCCCTTTAATAACTCAACAGCCTGCCGTAAATTGGAAACCCCATAGACATCGATGCCACTAATCAAAGAGGCTTCGGTGACATTCCCCATGGGAACGATAATTGACTTGCGTCCTGCATTTCGTGAACTTTCTGCCAAGGAAAGCATGCCTTTCACTTCACGAACGTAACCATTCAGTGCCAGTTCTCCAAACACAGCAGTTTGCTCAAGGGCACCATCTTCAAAAGCTTCCTGGAGGACAACCAGACCAAGCGCAATAGCCAAATCGAAACTTGGCCCCTGTTTTCTGATATCCGCAGGAGCAAGGTTAACCGTCACCCGCCCCTTTGGCCTTGCGTAACCAGAATTACCGACAGCAGTCCAGACCCGGTCCCGACTTTCTTTCACCGCCGCATCAGGCAACCCAACAATAATCATTTTGGGGTCTCCTCCCCCTTCATTAACCTCAATTTCAACCTCTACAGCATCCACGCCTGCCAGTGCACCTGAGTAGAGTCGGGTAAACATCGTATAAGTTGGGCTTTTTAAATGATTATGTTCGCCTATAAAACAAGGCACGAATCCCATTATACTGTTCATGTGAACAGTCTTGCAAGTTTTAAGGTAAAAAATCTTGCTATGCCTAATTGATATTTGGTATTTGTTAAATATTAAGGTAAATTTGACGCTTGAACGTCATCAACGGGGCAACCCTAAAATATTGAACAATTCCAAAGATTTTGACGTCACACTTAATAACTCCGGTAATTAAACGGAAATAAAATCTGGAGGGCATAATCAGTTAAGCATCACAGGGGTGCTTGACCTTCACCAAAAAATCTGCAGTAATCCCCCTCCCAAAAAACCCAAATTTATTATTTATCATTATGGCCAACCTTGAACTAGACGGCGGAATCAAGATTTACCTTCGTGAAATCGGCAAGACCGCATTATTGACACCACAGCAGGAAATCGAACTTGCTGACAGAATTAAGAAGGGAGACAAAGAAGCGCGCTCTCACATGATTCAAGCCAACCTGCGCTTGGTGGTAAAGATCGCGCAGGATTATGCCAACTATGGGTTGCCTCTTCTTGACCTCATCTCTGAGGGTAACATTGGTCTTATGAAAGCCGTAGAGCGATTTGATCCCAATAAGGGGGGAAAACTCTCAACCTATGCAGCCTGGTGGATCAAACAATCCATCAAACGCGCTCTAGCCAATCAGTCAAAGACCATCCGCCTTCCTGTGCATATGGTGGATAAAATTTCCAAGATGCGCCGTGTCGCAATGGTGCTCAGTGAAGAACTGGGGCGTGATCCCACCGATGACGAACTCTCAGAAGAAATCGGTATTGACCGCGGTAAGCTCGCCCAGCTGAAGGCGGCATCATTGCGCCCCGCTTCCCTTGATGCCCCCATCAGTGAGGATGACAACACCGAATTCGGTGAAATCGTCGGTGACGACAATGCCCAGACCCCCTTCGAATTGCTCAGCCACAAAAACATGCATGGTCAGCTGGATACCCTGCTGGAAGTGCTTGATGAACGTGAGCGTAAAATTATCGATGCACGCTTCGGACTAGAAGGACAAAAGCCAAAGACTCTTGAGGAAGTCGGACAGGAATTCGGTGTGACCCGTGAACGTATTCGGCAACTGCAAAATATTGCTCTCAAGAAACTACGTAGAGCATTGCAGAAAAAAGAAGACCCGGGCCCAAGACCAGCTAAAGGACTTGTTCCCAAGAAAAAGGGCATCGCCATTTCTCTTGGCGCCAAGCTTTAAGATTGGCCACCGTAAGGAGCCTCACAGCCAATTTCTCTCGACTTTAGTTTGGTGGCAACCGTGGCACGGTAACTGCTACATGTTGTGATGTTACAGGTGCATCAGTGTTTGCACCCTCACTTTAATTCCCTATTTCCCTATGCAACTCAATCAATCGATGTAGTATATCATTCAGCAATAAGGACTTCCCTAAAATACCCCCTCCCCCAAAAACATGAATATCCGACTGCCGCTTTTTTTAACGGTATATTTATCGGCTGCGTGCCTACCCATCACCGCACAGCCTACCATTTCTGAGTTTCTCGCAGAAAACAATGCCAATATTACGGATCAGGACGGTGAGCATTCCGACTGGATTGAAATTCACAATCCTTTAGCAGAGTCGATCAACCTGTTAGGATGGAGCCTGACTGATGATCCTGAGAAACTCAATCAGTGGATTTTTCCGGAGATCAACCTTCCTGCAAACGGATACCTAATTGTATTTGCTTCCGGCAAGGATCGCAGAAACCCCGAAGAGGAACTCCATACCAACTTTTCGCTAAGCTCAGATGGAGAATACCTCGCGCTGGTTTCTCCCGTTGATAACAATGTTGTCACAGAATTCGATTTTGCTCAACAGTATGAGGATATCTCCTACGGTTCATCAATCACAACAACAACAGCAGTAATTGTTGCTGAAAGAGCATCGGCAAAATGGCTCGTTCCCAGTGCTCCAGTGGACGGATGGACCGCTGCGGAATTTGACGACACCCAATGGCAAGATGGATCCACAGGTTTTGGCTACGACCTGAGTGGTGATTATGCCCCTTACATCAGCGCCAACGGCAATGTCCAGGCACAGATGAGCAACCTCAACGGCAGCCTTTACCTCCGAATCCCCTTCGACATCTCCGACCCAGAAACCATCGCCAGCATGCAACTGAGCATGCGCTTTGATGATGGATTTATTGTATGGATAAACGGCAATCAAGTGGCATCATCCCGCGCACCTGAAACCCCTTTATGGAATTCGGAAGCGTTAAACTTCCATGCTGACACCGAGGCCGTAATCCGCGAGCAGTTTAATACTTCTGCAGGGATCCCCTCACTTGTTGCAGGTAAAAACATCCTTGCCATACAGGGACTGAATTGGGGGATAGACAGCTCCGATTTCCTCATACTCCCAGAGTTACAGGCAGCCATAGCGGATCCTGACGCACCGGGATCACAAGGATATCTTTTGCAGCCTACCCCAGGCACCTTAAATGGTGAAAGTGTTTCCGGCTTTGTGAAAGATACCAAATTCTCTGTCAAAAGAGGTCACTACGACTCGGCAATCACAGTTGCAATCAGCACAGAAACTGAGGGCGCATCAATACGCTACACCACTAATGGTTCTTCCCCAAGTGACTCAATCGGCACTCTCTATACAGGCCCTATTACACTGAATGAAACCACTGTCCTCCGGGCAATCGCCTTCAAGGAAGGGTTTCAGCCGACCAATATCGATACACAAACTTACCTATTCGCCGCTGACATCAAAAATCAGTCCGAAATGGACAGAGACATCGTTACCGACCCGGAATATGCAAGCACCATTGAGGACGACCTTTCAGGCAATCTCCCGATTATGTCCCTAGTGCTTGATGAAGCACTCTTCTTTGGCCCAAATGGAACCCACACTAACTATGAACGGTCAGGACGTGGAGCGGAAATCCCCGTTTCCGTTGAGTTCTTTAATCCACTGGATCCCACCGACGAATTTCAAATAGATGCCGGAATACGTATCCATGGTGGAAATGCACGATCACACCCCAAGAAACCATTCCGTCTCTATTTCCGCGGCGAGTATGGGGATAAGCGACTGAAGCATCCCTTATTTGACGGAAGCCCCGTGGAATCCTTCGACCAACTCATTCTGCGCGGAGGAGGCCATGATTCCTGGTCTCTTGCCGCGACCTTTGGCCGCGATCAGCAGGAAGACCTCCCACCTCATGGCACACTGATGCGAGACCAATTTCTTCGTAAAACAGAGGTGGAAATGGGCATTCTCTCACCAAGAGGCCGCTATACTCACCTTTACATTAACGGTAGTTACTGGGGAATCTATGACCTGCATGAAAGAGCTAACGCCGCGTTTTTTGAATCTCATCTCGGAGGTAATGAGGAAGACTATGACGTTCTGCACCACCCCACATTCTTTGGCGAGGACTACACCGTTGTTGATGGCAATCAAACGGCTTGGGAAGAAGCCAGAGCCATCATATCAGGAGGTGTGAATAACCTAGCGCAATACGAGGCCATTCAAGAATACATCGATCTGGACGACTATATCGATCATTTAATTGTTCGTATGTGGTCGGCCGACTATGACTGGGTCGGTCCAGTATTCCGTAGCGGAGCCAACGTCACTG
>CALCSP010000032.1 GCA_937893785.1 uncultured Verrucomicrobiales bacterium | reverse complement strand
CGATTCTCCTGCTTGGCCCTGATCATGATAGCCGTGCCGTGAGTGTCATCAGCACAGAGGTAGATCGCGCGGTTGCCACGCAGTTGCTGAAAACGCACCCAGATGTCAGTCTGGATGTATTCCACGAGGTGTCCCAAGTGGATGTGCCCGTTGGCATAAGGTAAAGCCGATGTGACGAGAATCCTGCGCATGCAGCGTGGTATTTGTTTTGCGGGTTTAACGAATTACTTGGATGTGGTTAGAAGGCAACAATGAACAATGGTTGCGCGTTTTTGACTACTCTTTCTTTAATTTGCCTCCAATGGAAAGAACCGTGGCATTGGCCTTTGCGGCTTCTGCTTCGGCGATTTTTCCGTCTTTGGCATACATTTGAGAGAGGGAGGTCCACGCCAGTAAGTCATTGGGGCGCAATTCGGTGGCCATCAGACCTGCCCCTATAGCTTCCTGGAGTTGCCCCTGCTTCATGAGCGCCATTCCTAGTGAGTGCCAGCCATCAAAGAATGCCGGATCCACTTCGACGGATTCTCGGTATTTACTGATGGCTGCGTCCAGATTGCCAACGGCCAGTTCACCGCATGCATCGTCAAAGAGCGATTCTGCACTTGTAGGCATTGAATGTGTTCAACGCTTGCTAAAGCAATGATGTTTATCGCCTGAATGCGGTCTCCGGCAACAGGACAGGATTGGGGTTTGCTTCCTTGCGTGCCTGTTTTAGCCATGAACGGAATAACCACATTTTATAGCTGGGCGAGAAAAGGCCGCCACTTTTAAGAGACATGGCAATACTCTCTTTCTTGCGCTTGGCCGCGGCTTCTTCTTCTTCTTTGACAGATTTTTCCGCCACGTAAACGAGCATTCCACCTTTTTCTGAGTCATGCTGAGGCAGGCTGATTTGTCCCGCTGCTGTCTCATTGACAATATCCCTTAGCTTGTTCGTATTCAGTTTAGGGTTGCTTGGTGGTGATCGGTCATAAGCAATTCTTTCCACAGTCAGGCCCAAGGATTCTGCTGCGGTTTTGAAGCTTGGACCATCCTTAGTGTTATCGATCAGTTTTTCCCGCGCAGTATTGAGCTTGTCGTCAATAGCATCAAGGGCTTGTTCGCCGGTAAGGGCTTCCTTAATTTGCTCAGTTGCCTCCTCGAGGCTGAGCGTTTTAGGTTCTTCAATTTTGATAAGCCGTATGATCCAGACGCCTTTCGGGTCAGCGCGCGTGATTGTGATGAGGGGTTTACGCTCTGATAATTCCGAGAAGACTCGGTTCACAACTTGGTTCTTGTCTTTGAATTGCTCGGGTGGGTCAAGTTCACTAAAGGCTTCTGTTTTAAGGTAGGAAACCTTTATTTTGGAATCCTTTGACTGATCGCTGTAATCCTTGGCTATGGCGGCAAAGTCTGCATTTTCGGCATTCACCTTGTTTAAAAATCCCTGAACAAAATTAAAGTATTCCAGCTCAAGCTTTTTCTTTTCTTCTGGGCTTAGGGTCGGCTTGGCGGGGGGCTCAGGTTGAGCGGGTGCATCAGTCTTGGTCTCTTTTTCAGGAGTTGCCT
>CALCSP010000031.1 GCA_937893785.1 uncultured Verrucomicrobiales bacterium | reverse complement strand
TTTAATTGATTCTCATCATCAATCAGCTGATCAAGAGCCTCCTTCCACTTCTCCAGTTTCTCGATCTCTTCCTTTATCCGGTCTTCCTCGCTCTCCTCTTTTAGGAGAAATTCAATCAACTCCCTCACGTCATCAACGGCTTGTTCCTGCTTTTCTCCTGCCGTATCAAGCTTGGACAAGTTAAGTAACTCAGTAATCTCATCCATTCGGCTTTCGAGCAGCATTTCCTTGGATGCTTTGAACGCCTCAACCAACTTTTCAGATTGCTCCGGGTAATCTTTCTGCAGAACTCGAGCTAGCTCAGTAAACTGTCGTTCCAATTCCACGACCATGCGCTTGATCCTTTGCTGCCGGATACCAAGAGGACTGTCATTGCTTATATCCGCAGATTGTTCAGATGGAGAATCACCTCCAGATTCCTGCCCCTTGCACGGCATCGCCAGCAATAACAGAAAATAAAACACGAACAGTTTAGTTGGCATATTCATCGCAAAATTCATGAAAGTTATCAATTGGTATCGTTGTTATCTACCTTGCTGCCATCATCCGGGAAATCAGACTTTTTCTTGTCTTGCAAAACCTCTCTGAGAGCCTCCTCTTTTGCCTTCTTTGTCATTGTTCGCATCCGTTCCTGAGCCCGCTGAATTTCATAAAGAAGATTGACAGCTTGTTGATACCCCTCATTACGCACCATATGAACCAACACCTCACGCATCACCGCAATGACAGTTCTTTGGGCTTCTCCCACTGCAACAAATACATCATTGCGTTTCTGCAGTTCATCTCCCCGCCTTGCGGAATCAAGTCCCACCGCAGCGGCAGGAATCGAGCCGACAAGCAAATCAGAAAGCGGGGCAATAACTTTTGTGCTGAGGCGTTCCTTAAGCACACCGTCCTCTTCTTCGAGCCTGTTATTGATTATCTCCTGACGCATTGCCTCAAGTCGAGAGACAACAGGCTTCAAGTTCGAACCGAGTAGCTTTTGGCGTTTCTGAAGGGCAACAATCCTTTCGCGTTGCGAAGGAGCCAATGCGGCTATCTCTCGGCACTCAGCTGCAAGTGCTGCAGTATCCGTAAGTAATAAATCCTGCTTCTTGATCATTTCAGTCAGTACCTGCCGCTGCTCCTTTTCTCTTCTCAAAAGGTCAGTTCTTAATTCCGCCTCACCAACAACACGAAGAAGTATTTTCGTGGACTCTCCTGCTTTTGGACCTGTCACACTATCGTTATCTACGGCCTTGAATTGAAGGCCGAGCCTTGAATTTACAGGAACCTCAAGAGGGGGCAGCTCAACCGCTCCACTTAATGGAATTTGCGCCTTTCCAACAAACTCATCAATCCCATCAGGCTGTATCTCACCCTCGACCTGCTCACTCTCACTATTATCCTCTTTCCATGTATAAATAATTTTTGCAGAGTCAATGGCGTAGTCATCCTCCACTACACCTTCAAAAGGCAACCTAGCCCCTGGCACCACCATTCCGCTGACACCATTTAAAGACACCCTAACACGGGGCTTTCTATCGTCCTTAAGCTTTATCTTGAAACGAAGGGGATCCCTTGTGCCTAAACCACTCACCATACCATTTTCTGGGAGCAGGACACTTTCACGGTCCTCGACCCTCAAGTCATAACTCCCACCTGAAACCTCAGAGGCAGGAATACTGCCGGAAAACTGATTTCCTTCAACGTTCAACCCATACTCCTTGTCAGCGCAAATCAACACAGCCGACCGGAGGGGCTTATCGGTGCTTCCTTTAATATCAAGCGCACTGCCATTGATCAGATAATAAGGACCAGCCCCAACTGGCAGGTCACGAATTCCGGCACCAGTATATTTCGGCTCAATAGCGGCCAAAGACAATTGATCTATCTTAGGCCTATCAAGCAGTTCTATCTCAATCCACTCAGTCTCTGCATACCGGCTCGAAATACGAAACTCGAAAGGCTCAATCACGTTGCGTATTTCCGTGCGAAACTCTTCTCCCTGCGAAGTTGCGGACATCGTTTCACTTCGACTACCTGAACCAGAGCGAACCTCCAATTCTACACTTGAAGGCAATGACTTGAATCCCTCACGAACAACTACGCTAATAATCCAGTCATCTCCTCGCGGCACCTTAAGTATCCCGGATTCAACACCAACAACATCAAGGAAATAATCCTGCGGCCACTGAGCACTTCCCAGCATTACATTTCGATTAAACCAAATCCCAAGCGGCTTAGTAAATACACTTCCGGCGCAAAGCCCCAAGAAAGCAGCCAATAGGACAACCAGAGCTACTAAGTTAAACCGCAAGCGCCCAAGCCGAAATACTTCTTCCAGCTTTATGGAAGCACTGGCTCGTTCTCCTCTGTCTATTGTCTCTCTTACCAGATCCATAG
>CALCSP010000030.1 GCA_937893785.1 uncultured Verrucomicrobiales bacterium | reverse complement strand
TTTTGCAGCTCTTCTACCAATTTCCCTCGGTGTTCGGCATCTTCTGGAGTGGTTTTTAGCGTTGTCTCGATTTTTTGAGCTTGCTCTATATTGCCCTGCTGCTTCTGGAGTTTCACTGTGTGCTGCTCTTTGCTTTGCGAGAGCCTTTCCCTTGCTTGAGCAAGTGCATTTTTTGTTGATTCTACCTGCTTGGAATTGATCGCAATTTGGGAACGAATATTTGTTAGTTGATCCTGTGCAGATTTTGCTTCAGTAACCTTTACAGAGTATTTCTCATTAGCTTGTGCGAGCTGCTTTGTTAAATCTTGGATTGCGGATTGAGCATGTGTAATCCGCGTGTTTATACCTGGAGGGTTTGCGATAAGGTGGCCGATTATCTTACCGTCAGTACTGCTGAAGACCTTAACATTGCCAACCCAATCAGCAGCTATAAAGTGGTTGCCGTCGTGGCTGAGGCACGCGCTTACGGGTATATCCGAGAATTCCTTCGTGGCTGCCTTCTGGCTGCCTTCGCCGTCCCAGACTTTAGCTTGTTGATCTCTGCCACAAGTGACAATTCGGCCATCCGCAGTAAATGTCATATCAGTCACTCCGCCACTATGGGCAGTCCAGTTTTTGACCTGTTTACCTTCATTCATCTCCCACAGTCTTGTACTACCATCCTCTGAGGCTGAAGCGACTACGTTAGAGTCGGCTCGCCAACTGATCGCTGTGATGGATTTGCTGTGCGCTTTTAATGTATAAAACGGGTTCGCAGTTCCCGATTCCCATATATAAAGGCCGCCATTGCGGTCGCCGGTTGCAAGCAGTATGCCATCTGGGCTGAATGCCAGTGAAGTTACCCAGTCGGTATGTTTTTTGATATTGGCCACTTCCTTACCGTCTGAAGTTGAATAAATTTTTATTCTCTTTCCCGGTCCTCCCAGTGCAACCAATTGATGGTCTGCTGTAATATCGGCTGCCAGCACGGTATCAAATTCCGATCCTATCTCAAAGACTCGCTTACCTGTTTTGACCAGCCAACCGACAACAAGCCCGGATTTCCCTCCTCTGCCTCCACCAGCAACAAGCAATGAGCCGTTTCGACTAAAGGCAAGGCTTGAAGGCATGCCTTCCGGGAAGGGAAGAATGCCTTCAAGGCGCAAGGTATTGCTGTTGTAGAGCAGAACTTGTTTTGGGACGGCAATTGCAATGAGAGGTGCCCATGGACTGGACACAATATCTGAGGGGGTTGCGGGCCTTTTTGAGACGACAGATGGTTTAAGTAAAGGGTGTTCGGGCATTGGTGGCGGTCCTTCCGGTTTGCCTGTTGACGGTTGTGCTAGTTCCATTTTGAATGCCGGTTTTCCGGCCTTTGCTTTGCTACCTGAATTTTCAAGTAGTCCACCTGCAATCCAGTCACTGATTAACTTGAGACGTATCTCAGTGAGCTTGTCCGCCTTTGGTGGCATAAAAGGTTCCTCAAGATGTGCGACTGATCGGAACAGACGACTGCTCTCAGGGTTGCCTGCACTTACGATTTCACCGGAAGATCCACCCTGCATAAGGCTTGAATAGGTGCTGAGATCAAGCCCGCCCTTGGCCTTGTCTGGATTATGGCAACTCAGGCACTTGTCTGCAAGAATGGGCCGAAGATGGTCGTCATAGGTTACTTTTTCCGCACCATTGGCCAGTGGAGTGATAAATGCCAAAATGAATAGCAGCACTACCAGAATGGATGAGGTCTTGCTTACTTTGGTTGAGGAATTCCAGAAGATTTCTGCGGGTGGTAAGGCCGTTGCTGTGTGATTCACCTGTCTAGTGGTTAAAGATAAATTCCTTGGCATTGAGCAATGCCCAGAAGACATCCTCAAGGTCCTGCTGAATTTTTTTGGGATCTTTGTCTATTTTCGACAATAACTGGCTAAGCTCAGTGTCTGTAGGCAGACGGCTGAATGTCCTAATGTAAAGATTTTCAATGATATGTTCCGGGGATTTGCCATTGGCTAGCATTGTCGCTACGACCTTTCCGCTGGTGATTCTGCTGCCGGTGGCATCGCCATTAATCAAGTGGAGTGCCTGTCCTAGATTGGGTTCCATTTTGATTTCACATGAGCAAACTGTCTTACGCTCGGCACGGCCAAATGTTCTGAGGAAGTAACTAGAAACGTTGCCGTCGGCGATTTGGACTGCACGCGCACCGAGCGGCAGTCCCCTGAACTTGTTCTTTGTGTCTGTGGCTTGGCTTATAGCATCCAACATAACCTCTGCACGTAATCGTCGTATGGAGCCATGTGAAAAGTTGTTGTTATCTCCCTGGTTGCTTTCATTAACTCGAGTTGAGAGTTGGTATGTACGAGATGTGCAGATGTCGCGTATTAGTCTTTTGAAGTCATAATTGTAATCAGTAAACCGCTGTGCGAGGGCATCAAGTAGCTGAGGGTTTGATGCAGGGTTACTGATACGGACATCATCAACCGGATTAATAATGCCAATGCCGAAGAAGTGAGCCCAGACAATATTGGCCAAATTACGAGAAAAGAATGGGTTTTTAGAGGACGCCATCCATTCCGCGAGGATCTCTCGCCTGTCCTGACCAGATTTAATCTCTGGCTTTTCTGCTCCGAGGAAAACAGGTTCCATTACCCTACCGCCAACAGGGTGTTTCATGTCGCCGTTTGAACGGTTATAGACAATGACTTCGCGCGGGTCCTGAGCTCTTTTACGGCCGATCTGAGAGAAAAATGCCGCAAATGAATAGTAGTCATCCATTGTCCAGCGGTCAAAGGGGTGGTTATGGCATTGTGCACATTGCAGTCGCATGCCCATAAAGACCTGAGCCACATTTTCAGAAAGTTTAAGTGTGTCCCGTTCAATCTGGTAATAGTTTGTGGAGGGGTTGGTGAATGTGCCTCCTGTTGAAGAAAGCAGTTCCTGAACAATCTTGTTGAAAGGCACATTGTTGGCGATGCGTTCTTGCAACCAATTGTAATAGAGTAGCGTAGCCTTATAGCTGACTTGATTGTTTGGATTAGTTCGAATTTGTAAAAGCTCTGCAAACTTCATTACCCAGACTTCGGTGAATTCTTTGCGCGCTAGGAGTTTGTCTACAAGTGCCTTGCGTTTGTCGGGCGATGAATCAGCAATAA
>CALCSP010000029.1 GCA_937893785.1 uncultured Verrucomicrobiales bacterium | reverse complement strand
TTCTCAGCCAGTTGACCAGTGGAACGCCAAGATCCTTTGCGTGTTCCGTCCAGATAAAGGTCTGACTTACTTCGTCAATAATATTGCGGTGTTTGCCGGTAAACATGTCCAACTCAATGATTCTGAAGCGCTGGTGGCCTCGATCGATTTTCTGATAGCGACAATAACGGCCGTCAGGCGTCCATCTCAGGGCAGGTCCGCGAAAATCAATAATTCCTACTCGGGGCTTGATCTGTGTGTTGCCATCTATATCGAACCAGTTCAACTCGTGGGCAGTGAATTTGTCTCCAGGCAATGCATATCGGCGAGTCTGTAACTTTGCTCTTCCGCCTTCCCTTGGAGAGGACTCGAGGAGATGGACATCTCCAATTTTTCCCGGCTCAACCCGGAATGATATCAGAGTCTTGGAATTTGGTGACCAGAACGGAGCCTGATAGCTGTTTTCGGGCTTTCCATCGCTACTGAGTGCAATTTCCTCACCACCGCTAACCCTTTGTATATATAGATTGTGATTCTTGATAAACGCCTTCCATTTTTCGTCCGGGGAGATATTTCGGCTTGGACGGTAGGGTTTTATGTCGCTGTTTGCCGGCTTTGATTGTTCAGGGTTGTTGTCTTCTTTCGGGCTTTTTCTTTCAGGGCGGCTGGTGGCATCAATCTTATCGAGTTGGTTTTTCACGCGATGCCAACTGAAGTGCTGGTTGCCGATACGGAAATAAACGAGCTTTTTATTCAGCTCAAATTGCAGTTGGTCCAGAGATAACTTGTCCGGTTGCATTTTTGCCGCACCAGAGTCGTTAATGGCAGCGGCAAGTAATTCCTGATTAAAGGCCTGCATACGGGTGCCTTTCACAAGGTCTACCAGGATGTATTCACTGGTTCCGCCGACCAAGGTGTTGCGATACCAAAAATGAGAATTGTCGTTTGCCCACTGTGGATTGATTCGATCTTTGTAGATGCGGGCGGAAAGGTTTAAGCATGGAAAAAGCGAGAGTAGAAGGAGTGGGAAAAGTGTGAATTTCATCGATGAGGAAGGTGTTTGGTATTGTGTGCAGAAAGCTCAATCATTTAATTGTTGTCACTATTTCTTTAGGGCACGCAGGTCGCCTTGGCGTAAAGTGACACCTTCCCGGTCAAGGTGTTCGAGGAGAGGTATCAGGATGCGTCGAGTTGTGCCCAGTGCACGCCTGATATCGGCTGCAGCCGATGGTCCATTTGCTGTGATATGCGCTTTGATTTTCCCAACGGCTTCCCGGTAATGAACCTCAAGAAGGATGGCTTTCTCATCTAGTTGAATGGCTTTTCCTGTTTCGATTAGGAACTTGAGTGCGGTTTGTTCAGCTTCTGTTGAAGCAATTTCCTTAGGGCTGGGAGGTTCAAGCGGGTTGGCATCCAGTGCGGAACAGATTTTCTCCTCGGCCTTGCGAAGGTGACCGGGAAGTTGTGGAGCGTGTTTCTCACTGCGAATCAAGTTGCCGGCACGAATAAACCCTGTGCTGCTCAGCCCTTCTATGAGTGCGTCAAAGAGCTTGGCGTCAGGCAACCGCTTTTTCATGAACGATCGCAGTGTGTTGAGATCGAGTCCTGGCAGTTCTGGGTGCTTCTCATGAATGGTCTCGATGCGGGCTGCTGCAATGTCTGATATTTCCTTCCACCATTCGGAGTTCAATAGCCAGCCATTGAGCATGATGTGTTCGCAGTTATCTAAGGCCAGTTTAGCTTCCTCTTTTGGAAAGGATGACTGGGAGAGGGCTTCCATTGAGGGAAGAGCGAGGTCACGCTGCAAGATGCTCTCGAGGTAAAGTTCTGCAGACAAAGGTTTGGATGCGAGCGTGTTTAGAAAGGCTTCCTGTTTCTTGGTGCGATAGCTCCGTGGTGCAGGAGTCGGGTCAAGAATAGTGCCGCCGGCCAATGTGAATCGTTTTGACCAGTCGCGCAGGACGAACCGGTCACCGGCAAGGGTGAACCCGGGAGCGTCAAGTCTGATCTCGGCTATGGCTTCTTCCCCATGGTTAAGGGCTCGGTTTTCAAAAAAGAGCACACGAGCGGAAATATTTGCACTGCCATGGTGAAACCTGACGCGTTGCGCATGTTGGATGGTGCCAGCCCCTGAAGGGCGTTGGCTCCGTTCGAGTAAAACATGGACTCGCCTAGAGTTTCGGGTGTTCTCCATGGAGGTGATCACATCACCGCGTCTAATTCCTTCCCGAGCTTTGCCCTTGCGAATGCCAACTTCGGGGAGATTCAGTGCACTACGCATGCCGGGCAGAGCATTCTCAGTGTCATTGCGATGGCTCTGGATGCCACGGAGCTTGGCATTTGTTCCCTGTGGCTGGATAGTGATTTGC
>CALCSP010000028.1 GCA_937893785.1 uncultured Verrucomicrobiales bacterium | reverse complement strand
TGGATTTACTATACCTCGGATGCTAAAACCTACCCGGAAGGATCAATGGGAACGGGAAAAGGTGAAACGAAAGTTGTCAGGATGTCGAGAGGACCAGACGGAATTTCTGAAAATGGAGGCACTCCGCAATGGTGGTTTGCAAATCTGCCACCTCAAGAAAACAACACTCTTTTACGTTATAAGATAGGCGTCTCGCGCTCAGATGCCCCTGATCGTTTCCCATTTTCGCAGCGCGACATCGACATTAAACAGAAAATGGAAACAGTATTTGAAGTGACAGACTTCGACGCCTCGTCGGTTGCTCACTATCCTCATAATGACCATGGAAAAATGAGCACGGGTCTCAGTGAGGGATTTCATATACTCCGAACCAAGTCATTCCTTAATCGCACCGGACGCTCCTCTATCTTCAATACCCAGGCACAAACTTTCTATTACGACACCAAAAGACCCAGCGGACGCATCTTATTTCCTCGCGAAAACGACACACTCGGTGGTGACAGTTACGAGGTAGTGGTTGCCACTGATTCCACAGTAACCGCAGTCTACTACAACATTCTTGACAGTGATCCTGACAATGACAGTGAAACCTCAGGAAACGGTCAGGAAAACTGGAAGGCAGCCAATGAAATCACTCCAACAATCAATCAGGGAGGCATCTCCCATGATAAAGAATGGCGTTTTGAATACTCGGCAATACCCGACTCAGGAACTGCCGTTATAAAGGTTCGCCTCAAGGAAATCTCTTCATCAATGCAAGAAAACCTTAGCGATGAGGAAGGGCATTACACCACAAAGCAGATTCAGATTAATACAGGAATCCCCGTCAACTACAGGTTTGCCTACCCCGAATCTGACAACCAGATCATTGGAGAAGGTTATATAGCCAAAGTCCTGTTTGATCAATCTCTTGGCAATGGAGTTACTGACTCAGAAATCATCAGCGAGTGCAGCGTGATGATCAACGGCATCATGCTCCCCTCATCGCTTCTATCCATCGTGCGTAATGAAACCGATACCGATGATGCACTGGCAATCCGTATGCCTGTTGTCTTTGACGGTAATCCGGACAGAATCCATCGCATGCGCTGTATCCATAAGCGCGGTGACTCCACACTCTCGGCAACACGCGATTTTTTAGCGCAACCCACTGAGCTTCCTGATTCTGACGGTGATTCACTCCCTGACAACTGGGAACGCATCCACGGACTCGATGCCAACAATCCAACTGGTATTCATGGTAAAGACGGAGACTTTGACCATGACGGAATTACCAACCTCGGAGAATTTCTCACTGCAGGCAATCCGTTATCCTTCGAAACTCTCAATTTCTCCATCAGCGCCATCAGGAGAGAAAATAAAACAAGCCTCTCCCTAAAGTTTCCGGTAACCGCAAACAGGCACTACAGAATCCTTTACTCAACAGATTTAAAGAACTGGATGGAGGCGACTTCATTTGATGCCTTGGCTAGCAATACGGAACACACATGGATTGATGACAAAATCCTTGATGGAGAGAATCCTTCAAGAAAAAGCAAAAGATTCTATTTGCTGGAGGTAGCCCCGATTTCCCCTTGAAGTTATTCCCGGTACAAATCGGACATCCAGAACATTTTCATCTATCCCTGCACCGTGATCTGGTGCATCATCTGTGATAGGTTTTGCTTATGAATGAACAACCCAGTGATTCCAAAATTATCAAAGGTCTAGTAGCAGCGACCTTTACTCCCTTTGACCAAAAAGGTGCATTACATTTGGATTTCATTCCTGAGATTGTCGAACACCTTGCCGAAT
>CALCSP010000027.1 GCA_937893785.1 uncultured Verrucomicrobiales bacterium | reverse complement strand
TTTGACCAATAAACTCTTGATTCTTCGTGGGCTGGGCTCTTTTTCATTCGAGTGAAATAATTATTTAACACTTTAACTGCTTGATGTGACCCGCAAGGTATTTGAGTGTTTATCCAGTTTATTAAGAAGTGTTAATTAGAAATGACCTTCGGTTCCTCGCCATTGATTATGGATTGCTCATGAGATTGTCAATTAAAGCCTTTATGGTTCTTACCAAGTGCTTGCTTGGAACCTGCTTTCTTCATGCACAGAGTGCTTCAGAGCAGTTAAATGGATTAAGCGAGTGGAAGGAAGCACAGATAGCCCATGCTGACGGACTGTCTGAAATTGCCGTTATTAAGCTTCAGGCAATCAAGCAAATCTCGACACTTGTCCCAGAAGCCCAAACGCAAATCCGGCATCTCCTTGTCGAAAGTCTGGCTAGATCCGGTCAATATGAGAAGGCACTAGCCAATACAAAAGGCGATGAATTGCCTTTTTGGAAAGGCATCTCTCACGCAATGTTGGGAAGGCTTTCCGAAGCTTACCCGCTCCTTTTGCAGTGTGTAAATAATTCGGAGCATCCCGCCCGAGAGGAGGCATTGCTTACCCTCGCATCAACAATAAATCATTTAGAAGGAGTCGACCGAGCAGGAGAGTTTTTGGCTGGTGAAATAAATAAGCCAGGCATTACCAAGCTGACGCAACGCGCTCGACTGGCCTTAATCGAATTGCACCTTGAGCAAAGCAAATATCAAGCGGCATTGAAAACGATAGCTGGGCTTAATGATGATTTATCCCCTATGCTCAGAGTTTATGCCGAACTTCTGGAAGCGAGGGCACTGATTGGCATTAACAAGCACCTGAATGCCCAGGAGAAGTTGCGTGACATTATTGCCAAGCAGAAGGGTGCACCGCCCTCCTTGATCAGTTCTGCATCGCTCTTGCTGGCAGATGCGTCCATGGCATTATCTACTGTTGATGAGGCTGTCGTTATTCTTTCTGGCATTATTGAAAATGTTCCCTCCGGCGGAAATACGTTGCCAGCTTTTGACCGTCTAGCTGACGCGGGATTTCTGTCCAGCAAGGGTGGAGAGCTGCTGTTAAAAAAATGGCAATCGTCACCCAAAATTGAAACGAGTAGGCCGGCTATGTTTTTTGCTGCGGCGGCACGCAGAAAAGATGTCGAAGAGCGAGAGGAAACCTTGCAGATTCTCACAGAGCTCAAGGAGGGAAGTGATTCTCTAGCCATGCGAGCACACCTGTTGCTTGCTGAGATTCTCATCGAGGAAAAGGATAAAGACCGTGCCCTTTCTGTAATTAAGGAGCTCAAAGACTTAACTGATAACGAAGCCGTTGCGGCAAGAATTCAATTTATAGAGGCCAAGGCGAAATATGAGGCAGACGAGTTTGATGAAGCCGCGGCTAAATTCAGCCAGATAGAAGAAAACAAAACGGGTGATGTCGCCACATATAATTCAGCTGTGGCTTCCCTACGTGCGGGCGATGATAAGAAATTTCTGGCTCGTGCAGCACAACTGCCGGAGGTAACTGGTCAGCTTTCAAGGGGGGACCTTGAGCTTGAGAGAGCGTTGTATAAATGCTCAAAGCGTGACGTTGATGCAGTCAACGCGTTGGCCATTTTTTTACGCGATCACCCAGCTCATCCTCGAAAAGCTGAAGCCCACCTTGCTTCGGCTGCCACTAATGTCTTGTATGGACCATTAAATGCAGAATCCGCTCGTGACAGTTTGAAAAAGGCTCTGGCACTTGAGTTAACGCCTCAAGCTCTGGAGAGAGCTGGCTATATCGCTTTCTGGATCGAGGAGATTGCAGGAGTTGACCAAAAGGCAATAGAATTGGCCGATCGATTCATTAACAACTGGCCAAAGTCCGCGTATGCTGCAGAGGTGCGGATGAGGCAGGCTGAAATTCAGTTTAGAGCAAGTGATTACCTGGATGCAATGCGCAACTTTGAAAAGCTAAGTATCAACTATCCTGATTCGGAGCTTTCGGATAAGGCTATATTTTTTGCCGGTCGGGCATCGATGCTTACTCTTACAGAAGAAGGTGCACAAAGAGCACTTACATTTTGGCAGAAGTTGGCTGATAAGAAGAGTCCATTGGCTCCGTTAGGAAGGCATCACCAAGCTCAGATCAAGTTAAGCCAAGGACTCCAAGAGG
>CALCSP010000026.1 GCA_937893785.1 uncultured Verrucomicrobiales bacterium | reverse complement strand
GTCCGTAAGACCTCCTCATTTCGCGCCCGCCCTTCCGTGGTCGGCAGTGGTTTTGTTGTATCCGCTATCATCATTGCTGATTTTTTGAGCTGCTTGCCTTTGAGAATCTATGGATACTGTCGCTGATCGAAGTCAGCTTACCTACCGATCGTTCGGCAGTCAATTCAAGCACTTATTTTTCTTGGAGTTTCAGGAAAGCTGGAACCTTCTGATCCGCCCATCGCCGAGAGTAGCCCGAACACAACAAACCGAAGATGGGAAAGGGGGAGCTGCCCCTTGGCCCCGTGAGACCTTATTTGACAGGGAAATGCTAGGAAACACCTCACTGTCTAACCGCGCACAATACGAATCAGCCACTTATTATCATAAAGTGGAGGCGAGGGGAGTCGAACCCCTGTCCTGTTAACCTTCCGCCTAGGCGTCTACATGCTTATTCGGTGCTCATACTGGAGATGGCGACCGCATCCGACAAGGTCGTTCATCCCCGGTTGCCCTGTTTATTTTCGACCTTCACCGCGGACACCCCGGCAAAGGGCTAGCCTGTTGTCGTCGCCTCGTCCCCCTAACAGGCGTCAGGGGCGAGACGTCGCCTTAAGCGGCGAGAGCTAATTCGTTAGAATCGGCATTTATATGGTTTTTGATTCGCTTTTTTACGAGGCCAGCAAATCATCCTCGACATGCAACCCAGGTTTCACATTATCAGTCGAAACCAGAGCGCCCCCTTATTTTCAGGGTAGTTCATTGTCCACCCAACGCGCGGATTATTCAAGTCCACATATTCCTTGAACCTTAATTCCCTATCGAATAAGTATAGTTTAAGAAGCAGATGAAAATCTCAAAGAAGGCGCAATACGCCATGCGTGCAGTGCTTGCTATTGCAAGAGCCCGCCGGACTCATCCGGTACAGATTGGAGATCTTTCAAAACTTGAACAGATCCCGGTCAAATTCCTCGAGCAGATTCTTCTCACGCTAAAGAATGGAGGCCTCTTACGGAGCAAGCGTGGAGCCGGTGGAGGCTATTTTCTGGATAAGGCTGCCTGTGATATTCCGCTGCTTACCATTCTGGAGCTCATTGATGGTCCGTTTGAGCCACTTGGTAACGATGCCCATGAGTCCCCTACTGGTCTTGGTCAGTGCTTTGATCAACTGCGTGAACTCGTTAATGATCACCTGATCAAATTCTCGATTCAAGACCTTATCGAGATGGAAAGATCCGAAGATATCCTTGCCTTCGAGATCTAATGACAACGCGATAAATGGCGATGCCGGAAAGACTTAAAAAAGCCCTCCAGAAAGTTCGCCGCTTTCCATGTAAGTCTCCGGCATTTTTAATCATTCTGTGTATCTGCTATGAAGGAAAGCTGCGAATGCTTACCAATACAGATCCCCTGCCATGGCATTACCTCACGCTTCTCTTCATTGCCGCTATCTTGTTATTTTTTGACCGGGGACTAACAATCAAGGCCTGTATTTTTTTTCTCATCGCCAATATGGCAATGCGCGACAACTACCCATTCTCGCATTACCCGATGTATGCATCATTCTCCGACCACACCTATTATGTGTTCGTTGCAGGAAAAGACGACCAACCCCTGCCCCTGAAAAAAGTGACATCCATCGGTATCCGCACCAGCAAGTTAAAGAAATCCTACAACCGCGATATTGACAGGAAGCGCAAAGAACTCGGCAAGCGCATGCGCCACCTGACTGTTGAGGAACGCCGGGAAGCCGGCGAGCAGGCCCTTGCCCAGATTTACCGAAACTGCGATCAGGACTCCAGAAATCAGCTTGAGAAACTGGCTCCCAT
>CALCSP010000025.1 GCA_937893785.1 uncultured Verrucomicrobiales bacterium | reverse complement strand
TATGGATGGTCCGGGCTTATTATGTTGTCTTGTGCGTTGCTATCCATGATTGCGCATTTTGGGGAAGGAGATGCTCAGTGGCAGACCCTAATGGCGATTTGCATTGTGATCGCTGTGCAACGCATCGCGCGAATTGGTAATGATCGGCTGTATTTTGGGAGCCTAGTTCATAATGGCTTGATTGTATCTGTTGGTGTGGCGTTGTTTTTCTGGGTGACGACTTGGATAGCTAGTATTGGGGGTGAGAACCTTGATGGGATGCGTTCCATTTCATGGACTGGAGTAGGATTGATATCGTTTCTTTTTGGATTGCTCTTCAAGGAACGCGTTTACCGGTTAACCGGATTGACGGTTCTGGGAATTGCCCTGCTTTCTCTGGTGCCAATTATCTGGGGCTTCTCAACGGAGTGGAAGATTGCCAGTTTCTTCGTGCTGGGGATGGTGTTTGTTGGGCTGGGGTTTGTCTACAACCGCTTCCGGGAAAAGATTAACAAGATGCTTTGATATCTTTTCTATTCAGGCGTCGAGGTTGGCTTGCTAATGAGTGAGAAAACCTCTGGTCAGTTTGATAAAGGCGGGGGAATGGTGATTGTGCTGTTGGTTTATTCTTGCCAAGAACACTTATTTTTCGGTGAACTGAACCATCTTGATCATTTTTCCCATGAAAGAAATTTTTAATCGCCTTTTTGTTCTGCTGTATCTGACGTTTCTGTGTGCCTTCACGATGTCTCTGCCTCTAAAGGCCAGGGCGGGTCAGGACGAAAAAACAGTGAGGGTATTTATTTTTGCCGGTCAGTCGAACATGGTTGGTTCGGACTCAAAGCTACAGGATATCAAACGCTTCCCGCCATTTGCCGGTCTTGAGGCTCCTCAGGAGAAGGTGCTCTTTTCCTATTCCATTGGCCGTGAAAACAAGATGGAGAGCAAGGGTTGGGTGGAGTTGCAGGCGGTCAACAACGTGGTGGGGCCGGAGTTAAGCTTTGCTCGCAAGGTGACTTCTCACACCAAAGCCCCTATTGCCATTATCAAGGTCGCCGCTGGCGGGACGCATCTTGGAGGAGACTGGAATCCTGATGAGCCGATCGGCTTCAAGATGTATCCATTGGCTTTGGATGTGGTCAGAGAATCACTGGCTGACTTGGACAAGCGTGGAATGAAATACCGTATTGAGGGTTTCATGTGGCATCAGGGAGAGAACGACATGTTCAATGAGGACTACATGAAAAATTATGGTAAGAACCTAAAGAACTTCCTTGCAAGCTGGCGACGGGACCTCAAGCTGCCCGGACTCAAGTTCTACATTGGGGAGCTTTGCACAAAGACCATTTGGGGGATGGATCTTCGCCCTCGCATGTATGCCATCAGCCTCGGGCAAAAGGAGGTGACAGGTAATGATCCCTTAGCTGAGTATATTCCAACTGCCCATGTGGGTGTCGAGATCGGGGGAGGGGTGGGCCTGCATTACCACTATGGTACTCTCGGTCAGCTGCAGCATGGCGAGAATTACGCAACTGCCTACCTGCGTGCTGCCGGAGTCAAAATTAATAAGCCGCGATCGTTGAAAAAATGGCCTTATAAGAAAGGCAACAAGGTGAAACTCTTTATACTAGCAGGGCACCGCAACATGGAGGGAGAGCGCGCCTTTATACAGGAGCTTAAGGAACTTAAGGGCAGCATAGGCCTGCTCAATGATAACCCGAAAATCGCCTTCAAATACAGCCTTGGTGGAGCTTACCATGTTTCTAATGAATGGGAGCCGATGGGGCTTACCGGTTATTATGATACGTTCGGGCCGGAGCTGAGTTTTTCCAATGTGCTTGCTGACAAGTTGGGCGAGGAATTTGCGGTTGCCAAGTTTACCCACAGTGGTTCGCAGATCATTGACTGGACCCCTGAGGGCAGCATGGCAAAGAGTCGGCATATTTACCCGAAGTTTGTAGGGTTTATCAGGGAAGCCATTATGGAAATTGAGGCGAGGGGAAACAAGGTTGAATTGGGAGGTATTTTTTACCATTTGGGAGAAAATGACATGTCCTTTCATCCCTACCGCAGGCAGGCCGCCGAGCGCCTGAAGACCATTATTGCCAAGAGCCGTGAAGACCTTGGGCAGCCTGATCTTAAGTGGTATGTCAGCCAGCAACCGCCCACTGATGACAAGCGGGTGAACAATGTTGATGTGGTGGCCGACGTGAGTGCTGTCGCAGCAGCTGACCCGAACATAATACACGTCAAGGTATTTGAACTGCCTCCGCAGGAGAAGAAGATTGTGATCACTACCGAGGGTATTGTCAGGATCGGGGAACAGATAGCGGAGGCTTACCTTTCCCGGCGTTGAGATTCTATTAAGCTATTTGCCCTTAGGTATTCCCGGTCAAAGGCCGCCGATATGCTCTCAAGGCTTGAACAAAGCTAGGAGAGTGGTGGAACTTTTTCTGTGACTATCTCCGCTAATTCCTCCTGCTTGCCGAGTATATTTGTCATGGGATCTCCTTTATTGGGTTGTCATTCCTGAAATGTAAAATTAAGGTTTAAGCAAGCAACAAGCATGCCTCGGTTTTTATTATTATGCCTATTGATAGTGGGGGGGTCGGCGAGCCTTTCTGCTAATGAGCAGAAGGCAGTTGGTCACTGGTCATTCGAACCGATCAAGCGCCCTGATTTGCCAGATGGAACGGCCAACCCGGTGGACATGTTCCTAGAGAAGCGCCTTCGGCATGAGAGCATCCCGTTTAACGGGCCAGCGGACGCTCGATCTCTGATTCGTCGTCTCTCGGTGGTATTGACCGGACTGCCTCCGGAACCTTCACGAGTCAAGGCCTTCGAGCGCGACTTTGCTGCTAATCCGGCTAACGCATACAGTCAGCTTGTTGATTCATTATTGGAATCCAAACACTTCGGGGAGCGCTGGGCTCAGCACTGGTTGGATGTGATTCGCTGGGCGGAGACCAATGGATCCGAAGCCAATCTCTACCGCAAGATGGCCTGGGTTTATCGTGATTACGTGGTTAGTGCTTTCAATCAGGATGTTCCCTATGATCGATTTGTACGTGAGCAACTCGCAGGAGATACCCTAGGCCGTGGTGAAGCGACTGGTTTTCTGGTCAGTGGTCCCCACGTGCCTGCAGCAACTGTGGGACAGATCCCAGAGGCTATTCGTCAGGCGCGTGCAGACCGTATGGATGAAATCATCCAGACAGTCACCTCGTCCCTGCTGGGACTTACCATGAATTGTGCTCGGTGCCATGATCATAAGTTTGACCCGGTTTCCATCAATGATTACTACTCCATGGCAGCCATCTTTCAAGGGGTTGAGTTTGGCAGCCGTTCCCCGGAGTTTGGTGCAGATCATCCACGGCGAAAGCGCGGGGAATCCCTGATGCGGGAGATTGATGCAGGTCGCAAGAATTTGCGCGGCACGGGTCCCTGGCAGGAGGACTGGGGTGGTTACCGGGAGATTCATTTTGGGGCAGCAGAGTTCAAGGCGATCCGTATTCATTTTAAGACGGCCTATGTGGGCATTGATGAGTTGGAATTGTTTGGGCCTGATGCAGGGCAAGGAAATCTTGCCCTAGCCTCGCGAGGTACTAAGGTCAGTGGACCGGATCACATGGCTCAGCGCGGTCGTACGACGGTCAGTCGTGTCAATGACGGAGAATATGGCACAATGGCTTGGCGTGCGCGCGCACCAAAGGGCTCCAAGGAAAAGCCATGGGTGCTGCTGGAGTTTCCTCGTCCGCAGGTGGTTAATCATATCCGGGTGAGCACGAACAGGGAGTATTACTATGAGGTCGATTACTTGACCATCAAACCTAAGCTGGACTTCAGTCACATGAAGATTGAAGGGCAGGGGATGAATGGCCAATGGCGCACATTGGCCGATACGCATTTTATTGAGAAAATCAATAAGGAGAGAGTCGCCCGGATTGAGCCGTTGAAAAAAATTCAGTCACTGATTGCTGAGTATGCCGAGCAGGCTCCGCAACCGAGTTTTGTCGGACGCTTTGTGGAGCCGGTTGTGACTCGAGTGATGCACCGAGGGAGTCCGGAAAACCTGAAGGAGGAAGTGATGCCTGCTGCGCCAGAGCTTCTTTCCGGTGACTTGGAGCTCGGTGCTGGGGCGCCGGATGATGAACGGCGTGCGAGCTTTGCCCGGTGGGTGACACGGTCTGATAACCCGTTGCTGGCCCGGGTGATGGTTAACCGTATCTGGCAACACATTTTTGGCCTTGGCATTGTGCCGACAGGTAGTGATTTCGGTCGTGCAGGTGCGAAGCCAAGTCACCCTGAATTGTTGGATTGGTTGGCGAGTGAATTTATCAAGCCAAGGCGAGCAGGTGCAAAGCCATGGTCGGTTAAGGACACTATTCGCCTGCTGGTTAACTCGGATGCGTTCAAGCGTTCCAGTAGACCGGCTGAACACCGGGCTGGTGAGGAATTACTTTGGCGTTTTCCACCACGCCGTGTTGAGGCGGAGGTGATCCGTGATGGTATTCTCCAGGCCTCGGGCAAGCT
>CALCSP010000024.1 GCA_937893785.1 uncultured Verrucomicrobiales bacterium | reverse complement strand
TACTCAATGTATTCGGGGAAGTTGCCCAATATGATCAGTGTGTTGAAGAAGTCGGGTTACCGGACAGGAATCATCGGCAAGTTGCACGTCAAGCCTAAGGAGGCCTTCCCGTTTGATTTCAAGGAGGTCACTTCTTCCAATTTTAGTCGGAAGAAAATGGCTTCTTATGCCCGAGAGGCGGAGCGTTTTATTGCGGATGGCGACAGGCCTTTTTATCTCCAGGTAAACTATCCGGATGCTCACCGTCCCTTTATAAAAACAGTTGACCAGCTCCCAGCTAGTCCATTAACCGGCAAGGATGTGGATGCCATTCCCTACATGGGAATCAATCACCCTGAATTGCGGCAGCAGACTGCTGATTATTACAATTGCATGATGCGCCTTGATGCTTATATCGGAGAGTTGCTTAAGGTCTTGAATGCATCCGGTAAGAGGAAGAATACCGTCGTTGTATATATTGGGGATCACGGTGCGGATCTTCTTCGCGGCAAGAGGACCTGTTATGAGGGGGGGGTGAAAATTCCGATGATTATTCGATGGCCCGGTGCAAAAGCGGGGCAGAGAAGGAATGAGCTCGTCTCTACGCTTGATCTTTTCCCGACCTTCTGTGAAATCGCTGGAGTGCAAGTCCCAGGTAGAACGGTTGGCGGTTTCAGACGGTCAGGAATCTCGCTTAAGGCTCTGCTTCACGGTCAGAATCCAAAGTGGCGATCGTATCTTTTTACCGGATTTCATCTGCACTCAAACCACAATCCTTGGCCCCAGCGCGCTGTTCGGGGTGAGCGATACAAACTGATTTACAATCCGATCGCCGGGGAGGTCAATCCCGGTTACACGTTTACCATGGGCAAGAAGTTCTTTGACACTCCTGAGGAGCAACTTCTTGCTGCAGCACCAGCGAATATACGCAAGGCCTATCGATTAATGAAGCGTCCACCTAGGTATGAGCTCTATGACCTAGAAAAGGATCCTTATGAGTTCAATAACCTTGCCGACGATCCGTCTTGCTCAGGGATTTTGCAAAGGTTGCGATCTGAGCTCGAGCAATGGCAGAAAGATTCTGGTGACCCTCTAGCTAAACCGGAACTTGCCCGCCGACTTTTTGACTTAATCAGGGAGGCGGGAACTGAAAAAAGAACAGTGCTCAACTATCAATTCATGAGGATCAAACCATGACGCGTTACATCCTTATTTTTCTGGTATGCGTTTCGATTGCGCGTGCGGCAGATTTCCCAAATGTGCTTTTTATTGCCATTG
>CALCSP010000023.1 GCA_937893785.1 uncultured Verrucomicrobiales bacterium | reverse complement strand
TTCAGAAAACGCCTTCTGAATGCAAAGGGGAAGAGCCCTTTGTAGCGCATCTTGAACATACCCCACGTCAAGATTCATGCTTTCCTGACGATTGTATAACTCAAGCCGTGGAACTACAGGAATCGTACTCATGAAATAGGAATATCTGCCTTCTTCGCCTTTCCTGGGTGAATACCAGTTCTCGATGATTTCTTGCCATTGCTCCCATTTTTTCCCGAACCATTACGCTCTGTATCCTGGTTATTTTTGGGGTAAATAATCCGGCTATGCAGCATGCTGCGCAACGTGGAGTTAAAACTCTCTGAGATCACATTGATTTCGCGTAATGTAAGATCACATTCGCTGAGCTGCCCATCAAGTATCCTGCTGCTTATGATATCCTCAACGAGTTGCGTAATCTTTCCGGGCGTAGGTTTTTCGAGGGAGCGTGATGCACTTTCGACAGCATCAGCTAGGCTTATGATCCCGCTTTCCTTGAACTGAGGCTTGGGGCCGGGATAACGGAAGCTCTCTTCTGAAACCTCCGGGACATCATCATCATTAAGCTCGCCTTCCTCTTGCCGTTCCCGGGCCTGCTTTTCCTGTTCAATAGCTTTGCGATAAAAGAAATACACAAGAGAAGTTCCATGGTGCTGCTCAATGACGTCAATGATTTTTGGATTCAACTTATGGGTCAGAGCAATATCTACCCCCTCTTTGACATGAGCGGTAATAACCAAAGCAGACATGGTTGGGGTCAGGTCATCGTGGGGATTATCAGCTTCCCCGATGTTCTCAATAAAATACTCGGGTTTGGCAAGCTTCCCTATATCGTGAAAATAAGAACACACCCTGCACATTGTTGCATTTGCACCTATTGCTTCAGCAGCTGACTCGGCGAGGTTGGCAACAAGAAGGCTGTGATGATAACTGCCCGGTGCCTCAATGGTCATCCTGCGCAAAAGTGGATTATTAAGATCAGCAAGTTCAATCCATGAGATATCAGTAATAATTCTGAACAGACTTTCCAAAATCGGCAAAACTCCTCCAACGAACATTGCAGTTACAACTCCTCCCAATAAAGCTGCGAGAACCCCATATCCCAGGGCAATCCAGTCCACTTTCTGACCATCAAGAAAATTCGCACCAATCATCCCAAAAAGAATACCGAAACCAGTGACCGAGATTCCAATCAACAATCCGGCACGCACAAGACTGCTTCGCTTACGAACACCATCAGTAGCCAATACAGCCAGAAATCCAACTACGAGGCCGGCAATCATGATCGGAAGAGCCATCGCACCACTAACCAACAGGGCAGCCCATACCGAGCATAAAACAGTAACAAGCAGTGCTAGAGTTCTGCCCAAAAGAATCGATATGATCATGGGCGCCAAGGCAAAAGGCGCAACCAGGAAACTGTAATGATCCCCATTAAGCCCAAAAGTTCCTCGATCAGCCAAAGCGAAACTTACCCGGAACAGTGCCAGATGAATAAACATTATGCCAAAAATTAAAAGAACTCGGCTGTTTCTCCGGAAACTTGAAGGGTGATTAATGAAAAAATGCAACAGCCCAATTAACAAAACAACCATTCCAAGTATGATTGCTCGCCATGAGGTTGCGACCATCGGCAACCGTTCATCCGGTGCCCCCATGATTAATGCACCTAGACCAATTCCAAACAACAGGAACAGGGCAAATCGAACCAGTGCTGCATCACGCAACTTTTCCACCCACTCTTTCTCACTGTGCTTGCGTCGAGTTTTCTCGGTCATCAAACCGCGCCGCTTCAACTGGAGCCTCTTGATAGCCTTAATCATGAACAAATAAACGAAGTGCGTAGGAACGCTGATTACCCAAGAGCGGGCAATCGTGAAAGAATAAATTGGGGGCGTTAACTATGTAGGCTAAGCAAACGGAATACTCGCAAAGATTTATCGGCAATTAACAAGGCGCCCAGAGGATAATGGGCACCTCAACTGCTTGACACACTTATAAACTTAATGAACAGCAAGGCAAAATCAACGCTTCTCGAAAACTTTTACACATAGCTTTCAGCAATCGGTCAACTGCTTTTTCCCCTATTGTTATCATATGCCTTTATAATGGATGAAACTACGGGATGCCGCACCACATCATGCCTTTCAAACTCAATAAAATCAACACCTTCAATTCCTGAAGAAAGTATTTGGATTGCTTCCCTCAACCCGGAATTAACGCCACCCTTTAAGTCTACTTGTGAAGGATCTCCTGTAATCGTACAACGAGCCCCCTCCCCTAAGCGGGTCAAAAACATAAACATCTGCTCACTGGTCGTGTTCTGCCCCTCATCAAGGATGATTGCCGCATGATTAAGAGTTCGCCCGCGCATATAAGCAAGTGGAGCAATCTCTATTTTGCCCTGCTCAATCATTTTATTCACCTCACCGGGCTCGATCATCTCATATAAAGCATCATACAATGGACGTAAATACGGAAGAATCTTCTCGGTCAAATCCCCAGGTAAAAAACCCAATACCTCACCAGCTTCCACTGCCGGTCTAGTAAGAATCAATCTTTTGACCTTCTTCTGCTTTAAAGCTGACAAGGCCGATGCAACAGCAAGGTAAGTTTTACCAGTGCCCGCCGAACCGACACCAAACACAACGTCATGATCTTCCATAGACTTTAGATAAGCCAACTGATTCCTTGTTCTCGGCCTTACCGGAGGAAGCCTCCCGCCACCAAGCAATTGACAACCGAGTAATTCAGTCAATGTCACCGGTTCTCCAGTTGCTGCTGTTTCAATCGCAAAGCAGAAATCCTGCCGATTAATCTCCGCACCACCTCTACGTGCATCCTCAAGATCACGTATTGCAGACACCGCACGCTGCACGGCACCCTCCTCACCCTCAAACTCGATCCAGCAATCACGCGTAACGCCCCGGACACCAATTACGGATTCTATTTTTTTAACCAAGGATACGTCCCCCGCCAACAAGGAGAGAAGAAAATGGGCATTCTCAAAGTCAATTTTTTCTCTGGCCATTAAAAATCTAATCCAGTCAAACCTCTGTTAAATCGCAGGTTAAGGTGGGTGAAAACCATGATGATATAACGGCTCACAGGGAAAAATACCACTGTATTATAATGCTCTGGAGGGATTTTTCTTAGAATTCAGGGTGAAAATTGTAAATCCGCAGTTGCCACAAGAGCTGATTGCCATTACATCCAAATTCCGTGGACGAATCGCGCCTCGGTAAAATCATAAAGCAGTTCTCTGACAAGAGAATTCTGGTCATTGGCGACATAATGCTAGATCGTTTCCTCTGGGGAAACGTCAGTCGCATTTCTCCTGAGGCACCTGTGCCTGTTGTCGAAATTCAACGCGAAGAACTTTACCCGGGTGGCGCTGCCAATGTTGCCCGCAATCTCCAGCCATTTGCCCGATCCGTTGCGGTCATGGGCTTAACTGGCAGCGACCGCGAAGGTGAACAGCTCATGGAAATTCTATCGGCCCGGGGACTAAACACGGATTGCATACAAAGCTCAGGGTCTAATCTCACAACCGTCAAGACTCGAGTTGTTGCACGCAACCAACAGGTGGTCCGTATCGATCACGAACAAAGAACCCCCTTAACCAAGGAACAGGAGGACCGGGCCATTGAACAGATTACCCGGAGACTACCTGAACTAGATGCTGTCATTATTCAGGATTATGGAAAAGGCTTCATTACCCAAAGTTTTATTGACCGCATTAATGAAATTGCAGATTCTGGACAAACCGTCATCACGGTGGATCCTAATCCGAATAATCCGGTAACTTGGCGGGGAGTCACAGCCATCAAGCCGAACCGCAATGAAGCATTTAACTTTGCTAATACAGCGGAGACTCCCCTTTGTGATCCCCCAAATAAAGACGTCACACTAAAGCAAATCACCAGTTCCTTATTCAGGCTTTGGCAAACAAAACACCTCCTGATTACTCTCGGCGAACAGGGCATGGTTTTATGTGAGAATGAATCATCCCTCGTGCACATCCCTTCCCGCGCACAGGAAGTGTTTGATGTATCTGGAGCCGGGGACACAGCAATCGCAATATTCACTCTCGCTCTTGCTTGCGGAGTCGATGCAAAAGAATCCGCCGAGATTTCTAATTGGGCCAGTGCTGTCGTCATTGGTAAATTCGGCACAGCAACCTTGGAACCGGATGAACTTCTGGCAGCAGCAAGCAATCGCTCATGAGCCCACCACTTAATACAGGCAAAGTCGTCGGTGTCATCCCGGCTAGGTGGCAATCAAGCCGATTTCCGGGAAAACCCCTCCACGACATCGCGGGAAAACCCATGATACAACACGTATGGGAACGTTGTCAGGCCTCAGAAAGACTTGAGGCAGTATTGATCGCAACCGATGATGATCGTATCGCTCAGGCTGCCACGGCTTTTGGTGCACAGGTCAAGATGACCTCTGACACACACCTTTCCGGCACCGATCGGATCGCTGAAACAATCGCCGATGAAGACCAATTTAGTCACGTTATCAACATCCAGGGCGATGAACCATTGATCAATACTGAGCTTATTGACAGAATTGCCACCACACTCATTGATAACCCATCTATCCCGATGATCACGGCGGCATTACCAATGGAAAATCATTTGGATCTTGCAAATCCAAACATTGTGAAGACAGTAATTAGCGTAGATGGCAAAGCACTCTATTTCTCACGTAGCGTGATTCCTTATCAGGACAGTGAAAGCCCGGCTACCACCTGCTACCGGCACAAAGGAATTTATGGATACACAAGGGAGTTTCTTCTTAAGTTTGTCCGCTGGCAGCCCTCACCCCTGGAACTCACCGAAAAGCTTGAGCAACTCCGTGCGCTCGAAAACGGCATCTCAATACACGTTATTATAACGGATGACGATTCACCGGGAGTCGACACCCCTGAGCAAGCCGCGATAGTCGAACAACTTGTCCTTGCCACCAGCTAAAACCCAATCACCCAAACCTTCCCTCTCCATCAGAAATGAAAAATACCAAGTTTATATTCGTTACCGGAGGAGTGGTCAGTTCACTGGGCAAGGGACTCGCCGCAGCATCCCTTGGCACTCTTCTTGAAAAACGCGGACACAAAGTAATCCTGCAGAAATTCGATCCTTACCTGAATGTAGACCCCGGAACCATGAGCCCGTTCCAGCATGGGGAGGTATATGTGCTTGATGATGGTGCCGAGACTGACCTTGACCTTGGTCACTATGAGAGATTTACCGGCGGAGTGTTGTCAAAACTCAACAACCTTACCTCAGGACAAGTCTACGAAAACGTTATCAAGAAAGAGCGCAAGGGTGATTACCTGGGAAAAACAGTTCAGGTCATCCCACACGTAACTAATGAGATAAAAGGCCGAATCTACGAGGTATCTCAACAAATGGATGCGGACGTGATTATCACCCAGATCGGTGGTACTGTTGGA
>CALCSP010000022.1 GCA_937893785.1 uncultured Verrucomicrobiales bacterium | reverse complement strand
TCGTTACGCTTGCGACCAACGGGATCGTAGTATTCAAGGGCAAACCCCAAGGGATCGATCTTCGAATGGCAACGAGCGCAACTTTCAAGTTGTTGATGTTTGAGAATAGCTTCGCGGATCGTGGTAGTTCCTCGAATGTCCGGCTCGTTAATCAATATATCAGCGGGCGGCTCGATTTTTTCGTTGTAAAGATTTTTTAAAATCCATGAGCCACGATGGATGGGAGAAGTGGCAAAGTCTGTAGAGGTGAGCTTAAGGAAACCGGCCTGCGCAATGAGCCCACCGCGTTCGCTATCCTTGGGCAGTTTGACCGGCACAAAGGCATCACCTTTCACGGCGGGAAGGCCATAGAAGCGCGCGAGGCGGTCATTGGCCATGACGTAATCCGAGTCGATAAAATGTTCCATGCTGAGGTTCTTCTCCAGTAGATGGCGAAAGAGCTCACGGCCTTCGCGACCCATGGAATCAACTGTCATGCGGCGTACGTTTTTGTACACACGCACGTCCGGACCAAAGTCATCTACCTTGTCGCGCTGTAACCACTGACGGGTAAAGTCGTCGATGAAGCGGTCGACCTTAGTGTCCTTCAACATCCGCTCCACCTGAGCCGATGGATCCTTGCCCAGTGCGCCGGATTTGGCCGCGTTCAGAAGCGTAGTGTCCGGGGTGGAATTCCAGAGGAAATACGAAAGTCGGTGAGCTCGTTCCACCTCGGTTAGCTCAGGCGACTCGGCCTTGTAGATAAAGTGCGGCGAGGTCAGCAGCGCGATCAGCACGCTGCGAGCGCGGGCGGAGGGTGATACCCCACGGGCATGCTGCTCTTCCGCAATTTTCACGAAAGCCGAACGGTCCTCCGCAGACAACGGACGCTGCGTAAGCAACAATGCAATGTGATCAACCAGCTCGCCCGACTTCATGTTCGGCTTGGGAAGGATGACCTTCATTGCGGTGGTCGGCCACTGTTCTGTCATTGGACCGGTCACCTTCACATGGGAGAACCGCATGGCGGGACCGTTGTGTGGTTTATTTGCGAGACTCCTTCCCGGCACACGGGCGCTGTCGAAGGTGAAGGCCAACATGTCACCGGCTTTTAGGGTGAGTTCGGTCGTAAATCCTTTCGAGCCATGTGGCATGGGTATTCGGCGGATCAGCTGAAAGTTGGTCGGATGTCGCCCGTCCCCCAGATTGATTCCGATGACCTCGCCTTCCTTGGATTTTTCAGAATGCGCCTTCACTTCAAGTCGGTACACCCCAAAGGCGGGAATCACAAACTGGTCATGGCTCTCCGGATCAATGGAGAAATGCAGATTACTGCGGTAGGGGCGAAAGCCCGTGATCACATAGTCGTCCCCATCGCGGTAATCTCCCCCACCTCCAGTCGCAAAGTTTTTGCTGCCGTGAAAATGTCGCGCATCGAATTCCCATGTCTTTGTTATGGGTTTTGTATCCGGCAACAATCGCTCGGCAATGAAGCGTGCGGTCTTGAGATAGGCCATTACCTGATGCGGCGACATCAGGTGGGATTCGCCAAACTTGTCAAAACCGTGCTCCACGTGATCGGGCGGAAGTAAACCTGTGAAATCAAAATCCACTCCAAAAAGGTCATGCAGCGTATTGGTGTACTCGGCTCGGGTAAGGCGCTTAAGTGGATTATCTGGGCGTTGAGTAAGAATATGCGTCTCTATGATTTGCAGGGCTTCAGCGCGAACTTGAGCAGTGGGTTGCGGTGCCTCTTCTGGAGGCATTTCGCCAGCCTCTATTACGGTAGCGATATTTTCCAGTAATGCTCGATCTGCAAAGAGTTCGTTGATGGGTTTATCCAGTCGCACTTTGCCCTTTTGTTTGTCAGGGCCGTGGCATTTTACGCAGTTTTGAGCAAAGAATTTTTCCAGTCTTGGATTTGCTTGCAGAATGCCTGACAGGAGAAAGCCCGTCATTAGCGCTGTCCAAAAAAGTCGCCTCATGACAACAGGTCGAAGGCTCCAGTGCTTTCACCAAAGTGGTCACGCTCGGCTCCAAATTGCTGCAATAAGCCCAGATATAAGTTGCTCATGGGCTCGTGCTGCTTTTTCCAATAGCCGGCGGTTTTCATCCGACCATCGAACACCAGGGCCGGCAGGTCATCAAAATTATGCGAGTTGGCGCTACCCATGGAGGCAGTGATGAGTGTGGTTGTTTGATCAAATAGGGAGCAATTGCCGACTTGATGTTCCTTCATTGCATTGAGGGAAGCGTTGATGCGTTTGAGAATGGCATGCTCAAGCATGAGCAATTTGTCGATCTTTTCCTTCTTTTGGCCGTGGTGGGAAAGGTCGTGGTAGTTGCCACTTAAACCCGGCTCCTTGAAGCCTTCCCAGAACGGAATCTGTACCGTTACGGCGCGGGTGGAGTCAGTTTGCAGGGCCAGAACAGCCAGATCCATCAAGGTAGCCACATAGTCGTCCACCGACTTACGGTCGAAGTCTTCTAGCTCGTAATCTACCGATGGCTTGGAGCGCTCGGCCCAGTAGGCGCGACGCTTTACGGTCTGTTCTACTTCGCGAACGGAGGTGAGATACTCATCCATTTTGGCCCGGTCAGAAGCGTTGAGCTGTTTTTCCATGGACTTGGCTTGGGAGAACACTGCATCGAGAATGCTTCGATCCTCGGCGAGAACCTGCCGTTGGGTCTTCTCGTTTTCGTCCACCTGAAAGAGCAGGTTGAAAATTTTGCGGGGGGAATCGATTTGGTAAACCGGCAGGCCATGCTTATCCCAGGAGATCTGCGAAAAGTTAAGGTTCTCTCCGGCTTGAAAGACCAGTGACTTGAAGCGCGTGTCCTCCCCAATTACATCGGCTACTGCCTGATCAATGGACAGCCGATTCTTGCGGTGTAACTTGTTAAAGTAACCGGAGAGGATGCCGACGCACGGGGTGTGCCCAAAACCGTTCTGCACGGCCGGGTTGTCCAGTCCGCTGAAGACCTTCAGGTGTTTGAAGTGATCAGACAACTCGGCGAGTAAAGGAGGCGGGTTTTCGAATGTGCCGTCCTTCTGCGGGATTAGCTTGGGCTGATAAAAGCTGAGGTGATTGACGATGGTAAGCAGTCGGCGCGGCGCATCTGCTTCCGCGACTTGCCCCAGGCTTTCCATCTGTGGTAGCAGCAAGGAAACTCCCGCCCCCTGGAGGAAGGTTCGTCGTTTCATGGTGCTGCTTGTTGAGTCCATCGTAAGTCAGTTCTATCAAGCCAGCAGCCAATTACCTTGAGCACTAACTTATCAATAGTAACGTTACAGTATTCAGTTTGGTTTAGCCATCAAAAGTGTGCAAAATACAGATATAGGATTGATCAAGACAAGTTTGGCAGAGAGGGATTAGGTCATCTGTTCCAAATGATTCACTTCAGCTTGCCCTTGAAGTTCCGCCACAATGCTTAACTCATCTTGTCGCGCTCTATTAAGAGTGACGTTGCCTTTCCAAGTCACTCCGTTTTCTTGCCGCCTCGTGTCCCAGCTTCTTTGACAAAGGCGTCGAAGCACCAGGTCCAGTAGAGGAAACGTTGGCGGGCAAGCGGGTCGCTCACTAGTTCCGTCAAGGCCCGGTCGCGTAGCTTCTTCAAACGCTGCACCATACTGGGGGTCCAGACTCGTG
>CALCSP010000021.1 GCA_937893785.1 uncultured Verrucomicrobiales bacterium | reverse complement strand
GTTGCCATTCGAAGATCGATCCCTTGGGGTTCGCCCTTGAATACTACGATCCCGTTGGTCGTAAGCGTAACGAATATCGCCATGTAGAAGAAGTCCCGGCCGAACGAGGAGCCACCACGTTTACCAAGAAACTTAAATTCACCAAGGTCCCGATCAATGCCGCCATGAAACTACCCGATGGCCGCGAGGTGCGTGATCTGCCCACGCTCAAGGCTGCTTTAATGGCCGACAAGGAACGAATTTTAAAGGGCATCATCGGCAAACTTATCAGCTACGCCCATGGCCGTGAAGTAACCCTAGCCGATCGACTCCATATCGAACAAATTTATGAGTCGATTGCTCAAAAGGATTTCTCTCTGCGCGCCACTATTCATGCCATCGTAGCGCATCCTTCCTTCGGCAAAAAATAACTGAGAAAATCCAGCCATAACAAAATAATGGAACCAAAAAAATTTTCCTTAATCTTTAATTGCCTTCTTCTTCTGGTGCTATCAGTTCAGGCGACTGAAAGGCCCAATGTTATTCTCGCTATGGCTGACGATCAGGGATGGGGCGACATGGGCTACATGGGCCACGAGGTCCTGAAGACGCCCGTCTTTGACGAGATGGCAAAAACTGGGCTGCGCTTCGACCGTTTTTATGCGGCAGCCCCGGTGTGCTCGCCCACGCGTGCCAGTGTCCTAACTGGCCGCCACCCCAACCGCATGGGTTGCTTCCAGTGGGGCCATACCATGCGCAAGCACGAGATTACCCTAGCAGAAGCCCTGAAAAATTCCGGTTATGCTACCGGGCATTTTGGCAAATGGCATCTGGGATCCGTGCGAGCAGGCAGTGAAGTGGCTCCAGGAAAAAACGGATTTGATGAATGGATCTCGGCGCCCAATTTTTACGAAAACAACCCACTATTCAGCCACAACGGTAAAGTCATCGAGACCGAGGGGGAAAGTTCCGCTGTCACCGTAGATCTGGCTCTCGAGTGGATGGCCAAAGTCAAGGAGAAGCCCTTCCTCTCGGTCATCTGGTTCGGCAATCCGCACTTGCCGCACGTAGGCACCGAAAAATTCGTCAAGTCATATGGCAATGAAAACAAGGCATACGCCAACTTCTACGCTGAGATTACTGCGATGGATGCCGCCATGGGCAGACTCAGGCAAGGGATCCGCAAGCTTGGCATAGCTGACAATACCATCCTCTGGTACTGCAGTGACAATGGTGGACTGAAGCCGAACTCAATGGCCGGACTTTCCGGTAAAAAGGGCAAACTTCTGGAGGGTGGCATTCGAGTGCCGGGCATCATCGAGTGGCCGGCGGTAATTAGGGAAAACCGGATCACACAGGTGCCAGCCAACACAGTTGACATCTATCCCACTATTTTGGAATTAAGCGGTGTTAAGCGACCCGCCGGACAGCCTATCCTTGACGGAGTGAGTCTTGCCGAGTTGATCCACGGCAGAAATTTCACTCGTCAAAAACCCATGGGATTCTGGAGTTACCCGGCTCGTGGCAGGGCTATGCATGCACGGCAATTGCTTGAGCAATTACGCAACGCCCAGCAATCCGGAAGTCTGCCGGCGGCGGAAAAGGCCGGCTTTGTCGATAAACAATACCCAGCAGATCAGTTTCCGGGGCCTTCGGCCTGGATCTCAGGTCAGTGGAAACTGCATCGTGAAACCAGCAACAAAGGCACCAAAGCCTATCGTCTCTTCAATCTGGCTGAGGACATGAAGGAAGAACACGACCTTTCAGGAAAAGAACCCATGCGCTTGAAACGCATGAAGGCCGAGCTGGTCAACTGGCAGAAAAGTGTCATCAAAAGCCTCAATGGCGCGGATTACCCTCAGGCGAAAGAAAAATAAAGCACCATGAATATCGAGGCTGTCATCTGGTGTGCTTTTATGCTGGATGCCGTGGTGGCCAACCTCATCGTCTGGTTTTTCCCACAGTGGTATGCAACCAAACTGCCGGGGCTACACAGGTTCTTGCCATTAAAGAAGAGTTGGTGCTTTGTCTATCTGGCGCTGACCCTTTGGCTGGGATTCGTATTACATCGGCATGGTGTGCTACCCAGATAAAAAGCCCAAATCATTGTGAATAGGTTACGGATTCGTTCAGAACCTGTGGAAGCCTAAAATGCTAGCCATCCGCACCAAAAAGCAGTATATTTTTAAGCTCCAAGGGTTACAAGATATGCAAAGAAGAAGATTTTTAAAGG
>CALCSP010000020.1 GCA_937893785.1 uncultured Verrucomicrobiales bacterium | reverse complement strand
GTCCCTGGTGCAGGCCTGATATCAGGGAAGCCCGGGAAGGGGCACAGATGGGTGCCGGGCAGTAATGCCGGTTCAGGGTCATGCCTTCCCTGGCCATTTGATCCAGTTCCGGGGTTTTTAGCTGAATGCCCTTGCGTTGCTTTTGAAAAAGAACTCCGACGTCGCCGTAACCCAGATCATCGGTCAATATGAAGATGATATTTGGCTGATCTTTTTGGGCACTTAGAGACGATGTCCATAGAATAGAGAGGATACTCGTAATGATTTTTTGCCTCATAAAGTTCACTGTGTTTTTAAAGAAATTGATCCCTGACAAGGCCCAGGCTGATTCCAGCTTACGAATTATTTTTGTTGTGGCCTAGATTTTGTGATGGTGAGGAGCGTTGGCAAAGGGCGGATTTTAACGGCCCCGAGAAAACGTCCTGAAGGGCGGTTCAAGATCTGCATTTTTCCCGTTTTGTCACGTAATCCCATGATACTGCTGCCGCCTCCATCCATGTTTGTCGCACTCCAGCAGCCAAGGTCCTGCATCACTACAGCCAACTCCTGCAGGTCCATGCCCTCACTGTAGCCTTTCTGCCTTCCGTCAACGACAACCAGCCAAAGGGTTGCCCCTGTCCTGTCCGCCCCAATGGCCGTGCGCGGGTGCCTTGGTCCGCCTTTGGTTAACAAGAGTTTGCCTTTTGCAAGGATTTGCTGAAAACCGCTTGTGGCTTCCATGGGCGCATCTCCTTTCCGGTGACCGAAATGAACCCGTCCCTTTATGTCAAACCAGACAGAGGTATTGTTCGCCGCTTCTTTGCTGCGCATGTTTCCCCCCGTTCCGGACATACCGTGAATGTCGACAGGTTGACCGGAATACCAGTTCCTGTTTCTTTTTCCATTGGCATCCGGGAAACCGTCCCAGGGATTGCTGTTGACAAAGGCGAGGACTGATGGACTTGAGGCCAGCTTTCTGGGGTCTGTCAGTGATACCTCAGCAGGACCTTCCCCGTCCGGGTCGGGCCCGTGGACAACCATGGGTCGCACGGCATTGGAGGCCAGGTTTACTTTCAGGATATGTATCCTGTTGGGAACAGGGTCTGTTGTTTCTTTGAGTGTATATTGAATGTCGCCTTGATGCGGGACGGTGGTATCCCGAGTTCCGGGTGCCTTGGGTTCAAGGGCCGGTGTGCTGGTAACGCAAAGCAGCAGGGTAGGAAGAATGGTAAGCGAAATCCGCATCTAGGTCTGCTTACTGACTAATTTTGACCACATGATTCCCAAGAAACTGGCCCAAGGCATCAGCGGGAGCTCCTTTAAAATGCACATTCTTGCCGGCCCACCAGTCTTTGTAGATGCCATTCTCGTTATCCTTGCAGTATTGCCACTGATCACAAATCGAAATTTCCGGATATCTCTTCATGATCTCCATAGCCCATGGGTTGAGATATTTTTGCATCACGCCGGCCGTTCGCCCAGGTGCCTTGCCGTTGGCGTCGAGAGCGTCGGCCTTGTCGAAGCCATTAGGCACCGGACAGGTGGTCACCCAGATCAGCTTGGCCTTGGTTTTTTTCAGATGAGCAATGATCTTCTCAAGATTGCCCTGGTAGGTTGCCTTGTCGTTCTTGCTGTCCCAATGGCCGTGATTGAAAGATATGACGTCCCAGTGCCGACCCGGTTGATCGTAGGCGCCTAGCCAGTTGGCGATGTTCTTGGCACCACTGGTCGAAGGTCCACAGTTGGTGGGCGGGTGATGCAGGTTGAACTTTCCGGCCAAGGCCTCTCGCAAGCCCTTGTCGTAGTTCCCGGAAATGGAATCGCCAATGAAGAGGTAACGGGGGAGCTTCGGGTCATCCAGTGCGACCTGGTCGCCTATGGGCTGGACATGGATTTCATCGGCGATGAAGGCATCGCCTTTTTGCCGGCCAAGCACGGTGGCCTTATTGATGAAAGGATTGCAATCTTTGACGGTGAGTAGGTTGTAAAGCAGGGCGCTGGTCTGCCCGCCTTTCTTCATCGAAATCTCGTATTTCGCTCCCTTGATCGAAAGGGTGCGCGGCTTGGTGGTCGGGTTCCATAGGCCGATAAAGCGGGGATCATTCATTGTGGCGAGTTGCTCCTTCGCGGGCTTCTGATTGAAGTACAATGCCAGTCCATGTTCCGAGAGCCACTTTTCCTCCCTGGCTTCCTTGAGCGCTTTCTCAAGGTGACCTCCTCCACGCGAAGACTTGATGCCGGTAACCGGCCCTTTTGGGATCACAAAGCGGACGACTTCTTTTGAGGAGTGTATTTTGTATTCGAGGCGATCTCCCTTAAGCCCGCTGAGCAACCGCGTGTTTACCACCAACGCCACCTTGGTCTTGGGCGTCCAGTTCACTTCGACCTGACCTTCTAGATTGCGCACATACATGCCCTCATTATCCCGGGGGATGATGAGACCGGAGAGCTCTGCTTCCTTTTGGCAAAAGACCGGAGGGCTGACCCAAAAGGCCAGAGTAAGAATCAGGATGAGTTTCCTCACAACCAAGCTGGTGTTTTTGTGTGCCTTCGTTTAACCGGGCTGCTTATCCTTTTAGATTTCTCTTTACATTGATGACATCTCCGCCCTTGGGGCTACCCTTGCCGTGGCAGACCATATCAAGGAATTGATTGAAGGCCTGGTAGGTCTCTTTGTCGCGGGTCTTGGGACTGAACAGGATCCGCTTGGCGGGGACATGCCCCATGAAGTCAATATAGACCATCTTGTTCCAGGATTTATTTTTCTTTAGTGCAGCCTGGATATCATGGCCCTGTTTTGCGGGAGTGGCCGGGTGTTCTCTCTTGCCACCATACATGACAAATCCGGGAGGATCGCCTGCCGCTACTTGCCTGATCAGTGCTGGCGGCAGAAAGGGGCTGTTGCCGAACCAGCCAACAATATTCAATTTCTTGGGCTTGTGCTTGGCACCGGCTGGCCATTCCCATTTTTTCTTGTAGGCAATCTGTGCACTGATGTAACCCCCGGCAGAGGCTCCAGTGGCAACGATCCTAGCGGCATCGCCTTGATATTTTTTGGCGTTGGCTTGCATGTAGGCAACCGCCATGGCGGCATCGAGGGCACAATCATCCTTGGTTATTTTAGTGCCTGCTTTCACCAGTCGGTAATTTGGCGATACCACGATGCAACCCTTTGCCATGTAGAGTTTGCGCATGTCGGCGTTGCAGTAAGACTTGTCCCCATTCTTGAATCCACCGCCATGGATGGTGAATACAACGGGGGCGTTCTTGTAGTCAGTGTTCCAGTAAACGTCCATGACGTTTCTTGGATGAGGCCCATAAGAGACATTCCTGTCGACCTTGATTTCCGCTACAAGACTGGTGCAAAACGCTAGAAAGATGGCGCTTAAGGTAAGGGTGCGTATTGCTGGTTTAATGGTGTGCATAAAGTTTCGGGCAGGTGATGATGTGTTTAAGAAAGGGGCCACCAAGATGCGGTGAAAACCTCGACATAAATCATTAGATATGTTGCCTACATACTTCCAATTATCAGCGAATATTACGAGCTGGAATTATGCAGCTGTCTAGATAGATTATTTTTTTACCCCTATGACGTAATCTTTCGACTACGTATTTCTGGACAGATTTCCTTGCCGTCCGTTCGATCAGGCTTTGCTGGTATTCCCAGCTGAGAGGGGGATTTGCCGACCCATTTGCTTTTACGGCCCTTAATGTCGATGCGCCCATTGGCAGGGTTGATGGTGAGGGTGGTAAATAGGCTGTCGCTGTAGGGGCAAGTATATTCAATCCAG
>CALCSP010000019.1 GCA_937893785.1 uncultured Verrucomicrobiales bacterium | reverse complement strand
GGGTTCTTTATCTCCAGAACGTACTTCCAGGCACCCTTCATTGCCTTTCTTTGCCAACCGATTAGCAAGTTTGGCCAAAGTCTTGGTCGGCCCCAGTCCGATGGAAATTGGAATCCCGGTCCAGTCACCCACCCTCTTTCGTATCAGTCGGGAAAGTGTAAGGGGATCGCTCACCTTGTCTAGGTTCAGGAAGGATTCATCGATGGAATAAACCTCCATCTCAGGAGTAAAATCACTCAAGACAGAAACGATCCTTCGGGACATGTCCCCGTAAAGTTCGTAGTTGGACGAAAAGACAGCCACTCCGGCACGATCACAAATATTTCGAACCTGATAATACGGGGCACCCATTCGTATACCAAGCTGCTTTGCCTCATTGGATCGAGCCACGGCACATCCGTCATTATTCGATAAAATGATCACGGGACAATTCTCCAGCGATGGACGGAACACTCTCTCGCAGGAAACGTAGAAATTGTTGCAGTCTGCCAGCGCTATCATAAGCGGTGGACAACACTGGTAACCACTCCCCACAACCTAGCGTCATCACCCTCATTGAGAATGATCGGCGAATAGGCAGGGTTCTCAGGCATGAGCCTGGCTTGACCATTGGAGCAAGCATAACGCTTTACCGAGAGCTCCCCGTTTATCGAGGCAATGACCACGCTGCCATCCTTTGCCTGCCTGCTACGGTCAACGATCAATAAATCACCGTCATGGATTCCAGCCCCGGTCATGGAGTCACCTCGGGCACGCACGAAGAACGTGGCAGCAGGTTCGCGCACGAGGTGCTCATTAAGGTCAAGGGAACCCTCAAGATAATCATCGGCTGGGGAAGGAAAACCCGCGGAGACACGGCAGGCAAAGAGCGGTAGTGCGTATTCCCTGTTACGGATGAAGCGCCGGACACGATCCACCTGACTGACGGGAATGCGGACAGGTTTTGTCTCCTCCCCGTAAGGACCGGCACCTTTCGGCCTTCCTGCTCCCTGTCTTTTTCCTCCTCTGGACATGCTTTTTGAAAAGTGTTACATATTTCAAAAAAGTCAATCCTCTCTTGTGTTTTAGCACCTTGAGCGTTGAGCGTGTGGTAACATGCCCCGTCCATGAAAGTCGCACCCCGCTCATTACTTGTTGCCGTGTCTGCGCTCCTTATCACATTGGCAATCAGCCTGATGGCCCAACTCGACACAGGCAATACACATCAGCTACCAAGCTCAAAAGAAAAACAAGGGTCAGGGCCGGAACTCATCATTCCGCCCCCCCTCAAGGATCTCAGCAAGGACCACAAGGTGAGGCTCGTCTACTTTGTGCCGAAGGATCGTGAGGCAAAGGCAAACTACCGGGAAAAATCTGAGGTGCTGATGAGAGTAGTCGCTGACATCTACCGCAGGGAAATGCAGACTCACAAGCACGAGACACGCGGGCTGGATTTCGAGTTTGAAGAAGATGGACGCTTGAAGGTACACTTGATCAAAGCCAAGCATCCGGCCGTGTTTTATACCGGAGACCCATTCGACATCGACCACCTGCTCAATTCCCAGCAACAGGAAATCTGGGAAGCCACAGGTTTCTCACGCAATCGGCCAACACTGGTTTTTTCCGAAGCGGGTGCCGTTGCCGAGGCCAGGCCGATCCCTCACATCTATTCCGGTCTTGCATGTGTTTCCGGGGATATTTTCCGTGACGAAATAACCGCCTCAACCATTGAAGAGCAAATTCACCACTTCATGAATTCGACAGAAGTCAGAAAGGTGGCAGGGACAGAAAAGCAATCTCGCAGCCGTGAAGCACAAACAAGCAATGGTGTACTGATCCACGAGCTGGGTCATATTTTCGGCATGCTTCATGACACCAGAGATTTCAGGAACATCATGATGCGCGGTTACGATGACCTTGGAAAAATGTTCAATGCAAAGAGTGCCGGGCAAAGGCCGGTTCGTTTCTCGGCCGCCCATGCCCGTATGGCATCCGTGACACGTTTCTTCAGTGAAGCGTATGATAAAAAGGATATGAAGCCACCCGAAATCAATGCTTTCAAGCTGTCTAAAAGCGCCAAGGCCGGCGTCAAAACCATTGATCTTAACATCAACATGCACGACGAGGGAGGGTTGGGCCCTATGATTATCATGCAGAGGGGTGGAGGACAAATTGACGCATTTGTCAAAGACCTCGACTTAAAGGGCAAAAACAAATACTCCGGGACACTCACCGTAAAGTCTCCCCGTCCCCTTGTTGCAGGACAACCCCTGATCTACATCATCAATGTTTTTGATATTAACGGCAACCTCAGCCAGCAGGTCATCAATGCCAGAGTTGAAGAAAATCCTTAAAAAGCCTTTTTCCTAAAAAGGAAAAGGATCAATACACTCCCATTATCGCCTACTCCATAGGCTCACAAGCCCTGCCGGCAAAGTTTGCACCCCAACCCGGAATTTTAGGATCATAATAGATCGTGGCACTGGTATTTTCAAAGATGCTACTTGCCTGTTTAAGAACAGGCGGCTTGCCAAGAAAAGTAACTTTCTCAAGTTTTTTACAATCCAGAAATGCCATCTCACTGATACTTGTCACACTCGCCGGTATGGTAATCTCAGTCAGCGACACGCAAGCGTAAAAAGCCCCTGATCCGATACTTTTCACACTATTGGGTATCGTCACACTTTTAAGATTCGCATTATTATAAAATGCCCCATCGCCTATGTTGGTGACGGTATTTGGGATCACCACACTGGTAAGATTACTGGAGTCAGAAAAAGCACCACTGGCTATTGTAGTCACCGCCTCTCCACCAACCTCTGAGGGAAGCACAAGATCAGTAGGATCATCAAATTTATCAGGAGACTGATTATCTCCCATTTTCAATACACCTTCTTCGTTGGAAAAAGACGGGATATTTTTCGATCCTCCACCATTACGAGGTAAAGAAGTAATTCCACTAATTGGGCCCGAACTTTTCTTTTTATCAGCCTGATTCTCTTTGTTGGATTCCCCACACCCGACCAAAAAAAACAGACCGAATAAAACATACACTGAAACTTTCATGAATAACCAAAGTTATATGGCTTACATCTCTTCAGCAAGGTCATGTTTCTAGGCAATAATATCGTGCACCACATTACCAAAAACATCGGTCAGCCTCACGTCCCGGCTGTTGTGGCGGATGGTCAATTGCTCATGGTCAAGCCCCAGCAGGTAAAGGATTGTAGCGTGCAGGTCATGATAAGAAACAGGATTCTCGATAGCATGCATACCCAACTCATCGGTTGCCCCGTAACTGATCCCCCCCTTGACACCTCCACCTGCCATCCAAAGGGTAAAGCCCTTGTGATGGTGACTTCGCCCTATCTTTCTCTCACGGTTGGCCTCCTCGAATGGTGTGCGACCAAACTCGGTGGCCCACACCACCAGGGTTTCATCCAGTAAGCCGCGGGACTTCAAGTCAAGGATAAGAGCCGCAATTCCTTGGTCGGTTCTTGCTGCATTGCCGCGATGATTGTCCACTAGACCGCCACGGTTGCCATGCGCATCCCATTTGCG
>CALCSP010000018.1 GCA_937893785.1 uncultured Verrucomicrobiales bacterium | reverse complement strand
TCAGAAGCAAACATGAAGCGAAGTGTGATTCAACAAACAATCAAAAATAGATCAAACATCAAAATAAAACATATACAAGCATAACAGAAAAACACGATGTTCGTTCTTTGTTCAAAAAAAAGGCACAAAATCAACCTTGCCTGATATTTATGATCCCTAAGGTCTGATTTTCACCCCTTAATCCCAGAGCGGTATGGGGATTTGATGCCCCTTTTATCTAAGGATGAATGCAGGAAATTACTTTCGCCAACGGGTTGGCGTAATATAGTGCCCGCCCGCGTATTGCGTGGATTAGCTGATGCCTAAGGTATACATAAAGACATACGGTTGCCAGATGAACGAGCGTGACTCGGCACAGGTCGCCAGAATGTTGACGGACCGGGGATACCTGATGACTGAGGAGCAGGCCGAAGCAGATGTCGTCTTGATCAATACTTGTTCGGTTCGGGACATGGCTGAACAAAAAGCTCTTAACAAAATGAGCTCCATGTTGCATATGCGCAAAACCAGACCGCACATGGTATACGGCTTTATGGGCTGTATGGCACAGAGTCGTGGAGAAGAACTGCTCGGTGAAGGCGCTGACCTTGTTGTAGGCACACAGAAATATCACCGTGTGGCCGATTATGTGACAGAGGTGTTCAAGGCTCGTGAAGATTTTCGTATTGAGGATTTACGAACTTCCATCGTGGACACGGAGGAAGAGGAGGGTTCCCAGAATACGATTCGTGATGGGGCTGCAACCGGGAACGCCGCTACTGCATTTGTGTCCATCATGCAGGGATGCAATATGAAGTGCTCGTTTTGTATTGTGCCTTATACCCGTGGTGCTGAGCGCAGTCGGCCCATTAATGAAGTGGTGGATGAGGTAAGCCGACTGGCTGCTGCCGGAGTTCGTGAGGTGACCTTGCTGGGCCAAATTGTCAACCTTTATGGCCGCCATGAATTCCCAGCAGTTCATGGTAAGAGCCCCTTTGTACAATTACTCGAAAAGGTGGCCTCTGTGGAGGGCATTGAAAGGGTGCGGTTTACTTCTCCGCACCCCGTGGGATACAAGCAGGATTTAATTGAGGCATTTGGCACTATTCCTGAGCTTGTGGAGCATGTTCATTTTCCCGTGCAATCAGGTTCCAACATGATTCTCAAGGGCATGCGCCGCCCCTACAAGGTAGAGAAGTTTGAGCAATTAATTGAGCGGATGCGGGAGGTTAAACCAGAGATTGCTATAACCACCGATATTATCGTGGGCTTTCCCGGTGAGAGTGATGAGGAATATGCTCAGACACGTGCTCTTTGTGAACGTATTCGATTTGATAATGCTTTTGTCTTCCGTTATTCGAAGCGGCGGGGAACCCCGGCAGCTGAGATGGAGGATGCCTTGCAGGTTCCTGAGCGCGTCAAAGAAGAGCGTAATCAGGATTTACTGAAGGTGGTAGATCGTATTTGTACTGAGAAGAACATGGCGCTGGTGGGTACCCGCCAACAGGTTCTGTGCGAGGGGCCTAGCAAGCGTAAGGCTGAGAAACTAACTGGCCGAACCCGTACGAATAAGATTGTTATTTTCGACGGTGATCGCGAACGCCTTACCGGGAATGTATTTGATGTAAAGATTGAACATTGTACCGGGTATGTGCTTTATGGTACGCCATTATTAAATTTTTAGTTCGATGACCCGACACCTTTATTGTGATTTTCTTAACTTGCAGGTTGTTGGCCTGATCATTGGGTTTCTGCTCGTTAGTACCCATATCATGGCGCTGGCCAAACCTGTTACCTTGCAGGATTTTCTCAGGAAATTTCCGAGACATCGTGAAATCGGTATCACCATTCTTGCGATTGACTTTATTTGGGCTTTTTGGCTGATAGGTAATATTGACCTTGGAGAGTTTTATACCTGGGAAAAGCCAATCCGCATTCTTCTGCCGGTTTGTTTTCTGCTTTTTATTTTCTTTGTTGAGGAATTTCTTGCCGTGCGCGCTACAGGCATCCTTTTGCTGTTGATAGCTTGCCCTCTTCTTGATGTCGCTTTTCTAAGGGACCCCGTAACTCGGTTACTGCTTCCATTGTTGGCCTATGCGTGGATCCTGTTAGGGCTTTTCTGGATCGGAATGCCTTATTTAATGCGTGAACAGATTGCATGGGTGAGTCGGAATACCATGCGGTGGCGACTCTTTTCTGGAATGGGACTTCTGTATGGAATTGCATTGCTTGTTTGCGCTGCTGCTTTCTGGGGAGGTGCTTAGTCATGGCGATGTCAGCAAAAATTTGAGTTGATAACCAGTTGAGAAAAGAGGGAAACGCGCGCCCATTTGCGGTTTTTTCTCATGGAAGCCAGCAATGTCTATCAACAGAATCCAATATTGAACCTAGGTTTGAATTTTTCTGGTTAAGATAGTCATGGGTAAAATATTGGTCATTCGTGGGGGTGCAATTGGTGATTTCATACTGACTCTCCCGGCCATTTCACTCTTGCGGGATGGGCTGCCTGATGCCCGGGTCGATATACTTGGATACAAGCCGGTGATTGATTTGGCGGCGCGAGCGGGGTTGGCTGATGGGGGGCGTTGTATCGAGCATGGGTCTCTTGCCGGTTTTTTTGCTCCAGGCAGTGAACTGGATCAACAATGGTGTGAGTATTTCTCAGGTTTTGATCTAATCATCAGTTATCTTCATGATCCGAATGGTTTTTTCCGCCAAAATCTTATGCGTGCGGGTGCTAGGGAATTACTAGAGGGAATTTCAAAAGTGGATGTTTCGAGCGGGGTGCATGCCGCAAGACAGTTGGCTAAAGTGCTGGAAAATATAGCGCTTTTCCTCGAGGACCCCGCTCCTTCCGTTTGCTTGTCTGATCAAGGTAATGTGACGTCTGAGAATCGTGTCGCTATTCATCCGGGTAGCGGTGGAGTCGTCAAGAACTGGCGCCTTGAGGACTGGATCCGACTTGGCGAAGAAATTGCCGGGCATGATAATAACCCAGCGTTACTGCTGATTACAGGGGAAGCCGAGGAAGGAAAGCACGAAGAGGTGAGAGAAGCGCTGATGGCTGCAGGGGTTGTCTTTGAAAATGCACACAACTGGCCTTTAACCAAGCTGGGGAAAGCACTTGCGAAATGCCGCCTTTTTCTCGGGCATGACAGTGGCATATCCCACCTTGCTGCGGCTACTGGAATTCCATGCTTTTTGCTTTTTGGCCCTACAGATCCGGCGATCTGGGCACCGGCTAATAAGCAGGTGGAGGTGTTGCGTAGTAAGACGGGCAGGATGAGTGACATTGCCTACCGGGATGTTTCCAAAAGGGCAATCGAGCTTTTAAGTTGCTTGTAACACCCCATTTTTTTGTTATTAAATCGAGTATATGTCTGAGAGGTTTTCCACATTTCTATTTTTTGGTGCACCCGGAAGCGGTAAAGGAACACAGGGACGCGTCCTTGGTAAGATACCGCGGTTTTTTCACTGCGCCTGTGGAGAGGTATTTCGCTCTCTGGACACCCGAACGGATCTGGGGAAGCAATTCGTTGAATATTCAAGCCGTGGTGAATTGGTGCCTGACGACATTACCGTGAAGTTATGGAAGGCTTCTATTGACGCGAAGGTGGAATCTCATGCATTTAAACCTGATATCGACTTCTTGGTTCTTGATGGTATTCCCAGAAACGTTGGGCAGGCAAAGCTGATGGATGAGCATTGTGATATCGTTCAGGTTTTTCACCTTAGTTGCCCCGACCGAGAGGAGCTCAAGCGGCGCATTCGTAAACGTGCCTTAAAAGAGAACCGCCTGGATGATGCTTCCGATGATGTGATTGAAAACCGAATGCACCAGTATGAGCAGGAAACCAAGCAACTCTTCGCCTATTATTCACCGGAGTTGCTCACAAATATCAATGCACAGCAACCGCCTATCAAGGTGTTACAGGATATCATTTACAGGATTACTTCCTTGCGGGTTTGGCAGGAGACGGCTGACGAGGTTTATTAACTCCGGATTTTGGATCCTGATACTGTTGGAACTGGTGTGAAAATCGTTTTTTTTGGCACAGGTGATATTGGCTTGCCCACTCTTGAGGCTCTCGCAGCGTCCCATGACCATGAACTGCTCGCTGTTTTTACCCAACCAGATAAACCCTTTGGGAGATCTGGGGATCTCAAGGAGTCAGGACCGAAAAAATTTGCTACGCTTAAAGGTATCCCAGTTCATCAACCGGATAGTATGCGCAGTAATGAGAGCAGGGAATTGTTGCGAGGTTATGCCCCGGATGTCGTTGTTGTCGTTGCCTA
>CALCSP010000017.1 GCA_937893785.1 uncultured Verrucomicrobiales bacterium | reverse complement strand
GAATTGCATATGTTTGGTATCGGAGATGCCCACATCGCGCTGCGAAACGTCACATTAACCCGCAACAACAGCAACACAAATATCCTGCCCGGCGGTGGAGAAGCCACTTCCCGCAACGGTAGTGGTGCCGGCGGTTGGCTCTGTCAGGGCACCCACCATGCCAGTGATACCTTTGGTAACGAATTTCACCTGATCTCCTCCGGTCATGGTGACAACAAAGCCAACCGCTGTGAAATTGACATTACCCAGATCAGTCAGAACGACACCTTAACTTTCAGTTGCCAGGCGCGCTGGATTTCGGGCAAACCCACACTTGTTGTAAATACCTGGGATCGTTCTTTTGGAGGAATACTGCGCCTGCCTGTTCCCAATAACCTCGGCACTGCCGGCAGCGCCAACAGTGCGGCAATTAATGCACCAGCACCAACGGTCTCAAACCTTAAACACAACCCGGCAGTTCCCACTTCCTCAGATGCCGTCATTGTTACCGCCAATGTCGAGTCAGCAAATACACTAAGCTCGGTCAATGTGCATCACAGGCGAGATGACAGTTCCGGTAATGCCGCTTACGAAACGACCGCAATGAACGATAACGGGGTAAACGGTGATGAGCTTGCTGGCGACGGGGTTTACTCAGCGACTATCACTCAGCACCAAAATGACAATGCGGTTGTTCAGTTCTATGTCCAGGCAAACAGTGCCGGAGGAAACTCTATTGCCCCTGGTCTTGCCCCGGAAAAACCGGCAATGTGGGTGGTTGACAATAGTAACATCCCAACTGACCTGCGCACACAGCGTTTTGTGATATCCGAATACGACAGGGCATCTCTGACCACGAACACCGGTGAGAGTTCCTCACGCGATTACGATTTCCCCCGTCTTTCCAACCAATACTTTAACGCCACCTTTATCTCCAATGAGCAAGATATCATCTACAACTGTGAGTTGCGCAAAAGTGGCAGCCCATGGACGCGGGATAATGGTAATGGGCTATCGAAAGCCAAATGGAAAACTCCCGGTGATAAGCGTTTTCGCGGCTACTCAAAGCGCTCTATTGATTCTGATGCCGGAGGAGGGAGAGCCTATCATGGGCGAATCATTCGCTATTGGCTCTACCTATGCGGTCACGCTGCCAATGAGAACGAGTTTGTACGGGTAATATACAATGGTGGGTCAGCCAGTTTGCGCGAAGACCTTGAACCTAATGCGAATGATTTCCTGAAACGCAACTGGGAAAACGGGGAAAAGGGAGAACTCTACCGTATTGATGATGAATGGTGGTTTGATGACGGCTGGGGCCGTGCCCAGCGAAATGCAGACTGGGGCTGGAAAAACACCCATGAACCGGAACGTTATCATTCCGAGTGGATCAAGCGTTCCAGAGAAACTGAGTATGATTTCTCCTCATTCACCACTTGGGTAAACAAGGTTGGCACGAACTCCTTTACCCGCGAGGAAATTGAGAGAATGGCCGATATTGATATGATGGCAGCCAATGCCGTAGTGCGCGGTTTTGTGGACGATTGGGACACCCTTACTCGCAACCGTGGCAAAAACGGCTACTTCCTGCGGCGCTACTCGGACGGCAAGTGGATGCTGATCCAGTGGGACTCTGACCTTACCTTCGGCAGTTCAAATGCGGCATTCTTCGGCAACCTTGCCGGCGTCCGCAACTTCTTCGACAAACCGTATGTGAGACAAAGGGTAAACTACTACCTCGGTAAGATGATCAACGATTTTGCCGCAACAGGCCCTCGGTTGCAGGCATGGTTTGACTGCGAGGAGGATGCCTCCAACTCCTATAGCAGTAATGAAAGCACCTATACAAGCTGGCACAACAACCGCCGAGGGAGGGCGGAAAGTGAGATCGGTAGCGCTTTTACCACTGGCTTCAGCATTAACGGATCGTCAACAACAACCTCTGCCGACAACATCACACTCAATGGTAATAGCGGCCATGAAGTTTTTGCCGTGCAGGTAGTCGGGCATCCCGAGGCAGAATGGAACTTCACCAGCCAGACCGCGTGGACTCTGAGTAATATCCAGCTTAGGCAAGGAACGAACAACCTCACTATACAGGCTGTTGATGCCGAAGGCAACGT
>CALCSP010000016.1 GCA_937893785.1 uncultured Verrucomicrobiales bacterium | reverse complement strand
CGGGATGGACGGTTTTTGACGGGTCCAAGTTTACCAAGCCAAGGCGCTGGGTGTTATGGCCAGGAAATGGGGTTGACCCCTTCGGCAACAAAACCATCCGCGCTAACATGCATCCCGGTTACCAGAATCCTGCGAGCACAGGGGAATCGGGCCCCACAGATCCTTGGTTTACTTTGTTTTCCGTTGTTTCACTCGACGGAAGCCCGTTGGCCCTTTTGGGAAATTTTGCAATGCATTATTTCAGCGGTCATGCCGGCATTTCGGCTGACTATTTTGGCAAGTATTGCAGGGAGCTAACACAGCGGTCCGGGTCCAAGGAAAATACATATGTCGTGGCGCTTTCACAGGGCACCAGTGGCGATGTCTGGCGCGCCGATTATCGGAAAAGTCGTGGCCAAAGCGAGATCAGCATGAAGGACTATGTTGCCGGGCTTGCAGACCTAACGGAGCAAGCCCTTGCCACTATTGAATATCATGATGATCTGCCCCTAAAGATGGAGGAGGTGCGCATGACAATAAAAAGGCGTGCTCCTGACAGCAAAAGACTTGAGTGGGCGCGTGCTGTTGTCAGCAAAACACCTGACGGAAAGCCAAGAAACCGGGCGGAGGTTTACGCAAGACAAGCCATTCACCTGCATGAACAGCCTGAGGCGGAAGTGGTATTGCAGGCCATTAAGGCCGGGGACTTTTGCATTACCGCAATGCCCAATGAGGTCTATGCCTTGACTGGATTGAAGCTTAAGGCTTTGAGCCCGATTACGACAACCATGAATATAGAACTGGCAAACGGAGCTGAAGGATACATCCCTCCCGCAGAGCAGTATTTTCTGGGGGGTTATACCACATGGCCATCGGTTACTGCAGGACTGGAGACTGCTGCAGAGGGTAAGATTACATCAACCCTTCTTGATATGCTTGAACGATTGTCGGGGAAAAAGCGTAAAACCTACTTCGAGCCACGGGGGAACTTTGCCCGCGCCATTGAGCGGATGCGCCCTTTAAAGATTTGGCCATTAGGTGGTCTTGAACCAGGAAAAGACTTTGAGCCTGGGATTTTATGTCACCTCCCTGGTGTTTCAGGTGCCGGGTTTCCTGATGAGCACAAGAGTCGAAGTGCACACTTTGCCGGAGGAAGAGTGGTGACTGAGGCCAATGTGGGAGACGAATATTCGGTATCACTATGGTTCTGGAACGGCTTGCGAACCGATGCCCGCCCAGTAACCGGATATTTTTTCTCAAGAGGTGAGACAGATCATCCGTTAGCTCCCGGAGATCATGTGGGGGTTGGAGGTACGGCGCACGCGCGCGGACGGTTGATTGTTTTCAACGGCAATCAGGAAAATCAGCTTCTCGAGGGCAAACAGTTACTTAGTAAAGATCGGTGGTATCATTTGGTATTTGTTCGTCGCGGAATGCACGTAGAGGCTTATATCGACGGTAGAAAGGAAATCGGCGGGACGTTAAAGCCAACCTATGGTGAGGCTAACGATATTTTTATTGGTGGCCGTAACGATAATTTTGCCAATTTTGAGGGGCGTTTGGATGAGGTAGCACTTTTTGATCGGGCCTTGAGCTCGGCAGAAATCGGTGCCCTTTTTGAGAGTGCGGAAATCACCCGATTGCCTGAATCATTACCTTTGCCAGCAGAGCAAAGCCTTCGCAAAGTGCATGTTCCCAAAGGTTTTAAAGCGGAGTTGGTTGCGGCGGAACCTCTGGTGATGGACCCGGTCGCTATTGACTGGGCGGCGGATGGCTCAATCTGGGTTGCTGAAATGGCGGATTACCCATCAGCAGAAAATGGCCATTCAGGAAGGATTGTCAGATTGATAGATGTTAACGGGGATCATCGCCCTGATCACAGGGAGGTATTTATCGATGGGGTGAATTATCCAACTGGCGTGATGGCGTGGGGGGAAGGTGTAATTGTGACTGCGGGAGGAGAAATTTTTTTCGCAAAAGACCATGATGGCGACGGCAGGGCAGATGAAAGGCAGATTTGGTTTACCGGTTTTATGCAAGGCAATCAGCAACTCCGCGTTAATGGATTACGCTTGGGAATTGATGACTGGATTTATTGTGCCAGTGGGGGCCATCATGCCGGATTTGGCGTCAATACTCTTATCAAATGCACAAAGAGCGGAAAGGAAGTAAAACTGGGCGCGAGGGATTTCCGTTTCCGGCCAGATGGGTCTTTTGAGCCGGTGTCCGGACCTTCACAATTTGGCAGGGTCAGGGATGATGACGGCAACTGGTTTGGCGTGCAGAATGCTCATCCACTTTGGCATTACGTTCTGGACGATCGTTACCTTGGTCGCAACCCGGATGTGCCCGCTCCTGATCCGAGAAAGATGCTACGGGGACGTCAGCCAGCGGTTTTTGCCGCAAGTAAAGCGCAAAAGCGTTTTCACGGGTTTGATCATGTCGGTCGCTATACATCAGCCTGTGGAATATCAATTTATCGGGATAATGTTCTCTTTCCTCGTGCAGAGGGGCGATTAATAGCATTTACCTGCGAGCCCTTTTCCAATCTTGTGCAGCGACACATTCTAGTGGCTGACGAATACAGCTTTAAAGCTCAAAGAGCACCCGACGGCGATCTTGATTTTTTCGCCTCAGAGGATCGCTGGTGCCGACCGGTCATGTCCCGAACAGCTCCAGATGGCTCTCTGTGGGTGGTCGACATGTATCGCTACATGATTGAGCATCCACAATGGTTGCCTCCTGAGGGCAAACAGGAACTCCGTCCACATTATTATTCTGGGCAGGGAAAGGGTCGAATCTACCGTATCATCAAGGTTGGGGAAAAACATCCATGGAGGCAGGTAAGTAGTGATTCCCCAAATGGCATAGCGAGGGACATGGCTGACCGGAAATCCTTTCGTGAAGGGAATCGGCAAACCTGGGATTTGCAACGTATTGAATCTGCTATCAGGTCGGATAATTCAGGGCTTCGGCGTCTAGGCTTGCGAATGTCTGAAACATTGCCGGTAATCCCCCAAGGACTGCTTGATGCGGTTGATGACGATGATGCCAAGATTCGATTGCAGGCTGCTTTCAGTTTGGGGGAATTCGGTGATAAAAAGGCCGGCATGGCTCTGGTCAAGCTTGCCCGCAGAGATGGTGCAAATCCCTATATGGCTGCCGCTGTTTTGAGTTCTGCTGTGCCTCACTTCGAGGCTTTGGTGTCAGCTTCCAACGATTTGAGTCAAGCGCTGGTGCTTGGCCTGATGAAAATGAGCGGTAATGACCCTGAGGCGACAGAGACCATTATAGAAGGCATTCTCTCCGGGCGAGAGGGCGCGGTAAAATGGCGAATGCTTTCAGAGGCTCCGACTGCTTGGAAGCGACAAGTGGCCCCTCTGGCTTATGAGGCAGCAGCTGATGAAGCCAAAAATGATGCGGAGCGTGTTGCCGCTATGAACTTGTTGGATAAAGCCGGCATTGCTCTTGCAACACAATTTCTTGATGTGCAGCGATCCCTGCAGTTGCAGGTCGCAGCGATTAGATTACTGGGCAGGATGAATAAAGAGAAGCACATCATTGATCAATGGCAGCACCTTGGGCCGGCAGCACGAGAGGCGGTCGAGGAAGTGCTATTATCCAGAGAGAGTTCAGTCGATCAGCTGCTTTTAGGCCTTGAGGCTGACAGGATACAACCTGCTGAAATCAGTGCTGTCAGCCGCCAGCGTCTTCTGGCTCACAAGAATGTTCCGATACAAAGCAGAGCAAGAAAACTTTTCGGTGGGTGGGTTGATGACGATCGAGCAAAGGTCGTCCAGTCTTATCGGTCTGCCATTTCGATTAAAGGGAACCCGGCCAAAGGGAGAGATCATTTTCTGGCGCGATGTGCAACTTGTCATCAACTTGGGAATCTTGGGCGCGGAATTGGCCCGGACCTGAAGACCATCACCAACCGATCGCGAGAAGATTTACTCGTCTCCCTTCTTGATCCCAGTCGATCTGTTGAACCTCGCTTCCTGAGTTATCATGCAATGTTAAATGAGGGAGAAAGTCTATACGGAATGATCGTAACCGAGACGGCTAATAGCATTGTGATGAAGCTTATGGACGGCTCCGATAGGATTATTGCGCGCTCTGCATTGAAGAAAATTATCGGCAGTGGCCAATCAGCCATGCCTCCCGGGTTGGAAGCAGGGCTCGAGCTCTCGGATGTGGCTGACCTTTTGGCATTCCTCCAGCAGCAACTGGCTGGGGATTAAGTGTTGCGGTGTAGGGCTTCTACTAATCGTCCGAGGCAGGCACGGAAAGCCGATGCACAGTTTAATCCGAAAATTTGCCCCTTTTTGCAATAAGAATAGACAGATTAGCGCATTATTCGTTGAATTTTGATGATTTTTGGACTATGGGGGGCGCTTCTTTTTAAAAGTTATGTCTGATCTCTCCAAATACCGGAACATTGGAATCTTTGCGCACGTTGATGCGGGCAAGACCACCACTACCGAACGCATCCTGAAACTGACCGGCAAAATTCATAAAATCGGTGAGGTTCATGACGGTGCTGCCACGACTGATTTCATGGATCAGGAACAGGAACGCGGAATCACCATTCAGTCAGCAGCCACGACATGCTTCTGGGATGACCATCGATTTAACATCATCGATACCCCAGGTCACGTTGACTTTACCATTGAGGTGTATCGTTCACTGAAAGTGCTTGATGGTGGAGTTGGTGTGTTCTGTGGTTCAGGAGGTGTTGAGCCACAGTCAGAAACCAATTGGCGTTACGCAAACGACTCCGGCGTGGCTAGGCTGATATTTGTCAATAAGTTGGACAGGCTTGGCGCGGATTTTTATAGGGTAGTTGATCAGGTCAAGAACATCCTTGCTGCAAACCCTTTGGTCATGACGATTCCAATTGGATTTGAGGACAGTTTTGTCGGTGTTGTCGATATTCTCAGCCAGAAGGCTTATGTTTGGGATGATTCCGGACAACCGGAAAACTTTGAGGTCACCGATATACCTGAAGACCTCAAGGAAAAGGCCGCGCAATACCGTACTGAACTCATTGAAACTGCCGTGGAGCAGGATGATGAGGCGATGGAGAAATACCTTGATGGTGAAGAACCGGACATCGAAACGATCAAAAAGTGCATCCGCAAAGGAACCATTAACCTAGATTTCTTCCCGACCTATTGTGGCTCGGCATTCAAGAACAAGGGAATCCAGCTAATACTCAACGCTGTGATTGATTATCTCCCGAGCCCGACGGAGGTAAAGCCTCAGCCGGAGGTCGACCTTGAAGGTAACGAGACGGGAGAGTTTGCTATTGTCGACAAAAACAAGCCCCTGCGGGCATTGGCCTTCAAGATCATGGACGATCAATATGGGGCACTAACCTTTACGAGGATTTATTCCGGGGTGTTGCAGAAGGGTACCGGCATCCTGAACACCTTTACTGGCAAAGAGGAACGTGTTGGTCGGATTGTCGAGATGCACGCTGATTCACGTGAAGATTTGGACTCTGCTCAGGCCGGGGACATTGTGGCCTTGGTGGGGCTGAAAAATGTTCAAACAGGCCATACCCTTTGTGATCCGAAGCAACCAGCCACGCTTGAGCCAATGGTGTTTCCGGATCCGGTGATATCTATTGCTGTTGCCCCAAAAGACACGTCGGCTTCCGAAAAACTTGGCCTTGCTATCGGCAAGATGGTCAAGGAAGACCCCTCCTTTTATGTTGAGACAGATCAGGATTCCGGGGAGACGATCCTGAAGGGAATGGGAGAATTGCACCTTGATATCAAGATTGACATCCTCAAGCGTACACACGGAGTGGAGGTCGTGGCGGGTGCCCCTCAGGTGGCCTATCGCGAAACAGTTACCCAGCGTCTCGAGGATTCCTACACGCACAAGAAGCAATCGGGTGGATCCGGGCAGTATGCTAAGATCGACTACGTAATTGAGCCGCAGGAGCCTGGTTTCGGATTTGAGTTTGAATCTCAGATTGTAGGAGGAAACGTGCCGAAAGAGTTTATTCCGGCAGTAGAAAAGGGATGGAAAGTATCAACAGAGAAAGGTGTTCTTGCTGGGTTCCCCTGCCTAGACCTTAAAATTACTCTTGTTGATGGTGGTTTTCATGCCGTGGACTCATCAGCGATTGCCTTTGAAATTGCAGCCAAGGCTGCCTACAGGCAGTCAATGCCTAAGGCTGGCGCGCAGTTACTTGAGCCCATCATGAAGCTGGATGTATTTACTCCTGAGGACAATGTGGGTGACGTGATTGGAGACCTGAATCGTCGCCGCGGAATGATATCCTCTCAGGATACTACACCTACTGGAATTCGTGTTAAAGGTGAAGCGCCTCTGAGTGAAATGTTTGGATATATTGGTGATTTGCGCACCATGACCTCAGGCCGTGGACAATTCTCAATGGAATTTGATCACTATTCGCCTTGCCCAAAAAATATTTCAGAAAAGGTGATTGCGGAAGTAGCTGAGCGGGAAGCTGCCAAAAAATAGTTACCAACCAAAGATTTCAACCCCGTTCCCATCAACATAAAGCGGGCAGCTTTCCAAAGCTGCCCGCTTTTTTGTTGCTACTTTGGCTTTAGAAAGGCAGAAGGAAGTTGTTTACCTGTCTTCCATGGACTCAAGACGGGACAGGAGCTGCGCAAAGAATGTGTCCTTCTGCAGCGATGGCTTGTATTCATTAACATAGAGGCGCGCTGGGCCCAAAAGGCCGGCATCAATCAACTCCTCAACAAATGCCAGAGGCTGCGCTCGTGGCACGGCGCCACTTTGCCATTGGCCTTGAAACGGAAGAGAGGACATACGCAATGCGTCATCATTAATTTCTAAGTTGGCTAAATGCTTAGCAAGGATGCCATCATCAATAGAGCCACGGTAAATTGCGCAAAGGTAGCCTTCAGGATCAATCAAGAAAGAAAGAGGCGTCTGCACGGAACGTTCTGTGACATAGAAGAAATGATCATGAACAAGCCGTGCAAGCTGTAACATTACGGGATTTTTCTCCTGTAAGTTTTCAAGATAGTGGACGTTAGTAATGAATCCATTCGGGGGCTTTTTTTGCCACTTGCCAAGCTGATGTTTGCATTGTTCACAATCTTCACTGGCAAACACGACAAGAGAAGGCAGTGGAGGGTTGCCGGAAGCGACTGGAAAAACGGTTTTGATCGGTAGGCGCTGGGCGAGAAATGTGTGTCCTGCGTCCGGCGTAGTAGTCACAGGAGCATTTCTGCTGGCAGGATTTCGGAGGTTGAGAGGCTGCGGTTTTTCACCTTGTTGAATAACGTGGCTACCTGCAGAAAGACCGGTATGAGTTTCTGTGTGTGAGCCGGGCCAATGAATGACGAGCTTCTTAATGAGGGCATTATCCTTAAGCCCGAAATGCAAACTTTTTGATGACTGTGCAAGGAATCCGGAACCGGCTGTTACTGATCTTGACTGTGGTTTTTGCCCATCAAGGTGTAGTATTACGCGGGCGCCGATGGCATCACGGGAACAGGATTTGCCGACAAGCTTGAGAGTGAGCCCCGGCATTTTTCCGGGGTTGTTATTACGGAAAAAACGGAT
>CALCSP010000015.1 GCA_937893785.1 uncultured Verrucomicrobiales bacterium | reverse complement strand
TCTGAGTGCGCGGCGGCACCGGCTTATATCCGTGCTGGGGAGCCACAGTACAATGAGGAGGGGGATCATCCAGACCCAGATTAGGAAGCTGAAGTTAAATCCGGGGTAGCACAGGGCTAAAAGAATGCCCGCAGCGATGCAGATAAATAAGGTTCTGGTTGCGCGGAACAAAAGCCTTGAGTGCTGAAATGACTAAATGATTCCCAGTCGACTGTTGATGTCATTCTGAAGCCATTCCCAGAGGGTATCTAGTCGACTGGTGGTGTTGGCTTTAATGGGGGAAAGACCTTCTTTGTTAATTGCTTCAGGTCTAGCATAACCAAAGAGGTAAAATTTGATTTTAGGCTCTGTTCCAGATGGGCGCACGGCAAAACGGCTTCCATCTTCAAGTTCAATAAAGAGCATCTTTTCCTTTGGGATAATTTCACCTTCGGCATCTATTATTTTATCCGTCTCAAAGTTGTTTATACTTGTCACTCTTGAACCATCGCATTCCTCAGGCGGGTTTGAAATGTAGGATGCGGCAAGACTGCTGATTTGTCGGGCTCCTTCAGCACCGTCAAAAGACCGGCTGACATTTTTCTCCGTGTAGTATCCAAACTTTTGATAGATGTCATCCATTAACTCGGGGACGCTTTTGCTCAGTGACTTGGCGTAGGCAGCAACCTCGGCAAAAAGGACCACTGCTCCATTCCCATCCTTATCTCGTGTAAAATCGCAGGCTAGGTATCCGTAGCTCTCTTCGCCTCCGAACACAAAAAACGTTCCATTTTCCAGCTGTGCGCTTCGTGCTTCGGAAACGCTCATTGAACGATAGCGTTCAAGAATTTCATTCGGGAGAGTGCTTTCGTAGCGAGCAAGTTTTTGGCCAATATACTTAAATCCAGTTAGTGTGTTCACGGTCTTTATCCCGAAATGATCAGCGATTGCAATTTGTAAATCGGTCGTTACAAACGTCTTGATTACCACCGCGTTACTCCTGTTTGTATCATTCAGTATTTTCTTCTCGAAAAGAGTCTTTAGGCGATAATATAGGAGCAGGGAGCCAATCTGATTGCCGGTTAGGATCTCCATTTCTCCTAATGCGTTACGTGCGGCAACGCCAAGTCTGTCACAATCAGGATCTGTTCCCATGACAAGTTCTGCCCCGGATTCAACGGCGCGGTCTATAGCCATCTTGAGCGAGGAAGCATTTTCGGGGTTAGGAGAATTGACGGTGGGAAAACGGCCATCTGGCTTGTCTTGCTCAGGGATTGTTGTGCACTGAAAACCCAAGTCGCGAAGCAGGAGGGGTGCATGCACTCCGCCTGTTCCATGAAGAGCTGTAAAAACAACTTCAAAGGAGTTATTTTCACGGATTATATCGGGTTGTAGGACTAAGTCCTTAACGCATTGAAGATAAAGCGTGTCGATTTCCTTGGAGACGGTGGTGACTGATCCGCGGTCTTTTTCGGGCAAGGGGTCGAAATTTTCCGAAGTGATTGCGTTAATCCTAGAGATAATTCCATCTGTATGGGGGGGGATAATGGCCGCTCCGTCGGCAAAATTCACCTTGTAGCCATTGTCATGGTAGGGGTTGTGGCTTGCGGTTATCATGACACCTGCATGGCAGTTCATTTGCCTTATGGCAAACGACATAACCGGTGTTGCGCGTTCGCTGTCAAAGAGGAAAGCTTCAGCACCCATTTTAGCGGCAATTTCGGCACACAACTGGGCAAAGTATCTAGAGAAGTGGCGGGTATCATGGCAGAAGACAATTTTTACTCGTTGTCTTTCTTGTTCACCCTTCAACCAATCATCAAGGTAGGAGATGAGTCCGCGCGTGGCGCGAGTCAGATTGTAGTCATTCATTGCGTTGGTTCCAACGCAAGCAAACTGGGGGCGGTCATTTTCTGCTCCATCTGACTGCTCTGCTGAAGTTACAGTTTTACCAATGGTGCGCCCTCGAAGCCCCCCTGTGCCGAATGCGAGTTGTTTGTAGAAACGATCATTTAATTCCTCCCAGTTTTCGGTGATTGTCAGTTCTTCTACCGATGCAATGTAGAGAGGTTTGTTATTAGCCTTTAAGAAAGTGGTAATATTAGCCCTGCTAGACTCAAGGAGTAACCCTGATTGCACTGCGGAGTTGAGTCTTTCATTAAGATCTTCCATAATATGTTATTTGTTACCCGTTAATCTTGGACGAACAAATTAGAACTGCTATACGCTTACGCAAAGGCCTTATTCCTGCCAATACCAATGCTTATCGAATCTTTGATGGTGCAGGGGATGGTCGTGAAGGAGCCTGTGGAGGGGTCAACGGTGGCGGCGACGGTG
>CALCSP010000014.1 GCA_937893785.1 uncultured Verrucomicrobiales bacterium | reverse complement strand
TGGTGCAGTAACGCTGCGCTTTGTGTATGCGGGCAGGCTGCTATTCGGCAGGTGTTCGTTCTAAATTCTTTATCGGATGCACTATCCCCATTGGGGTTAGATCTCTTTTGAGGGCTGCTTGGAAGAAGTGTATCAGGAACTGTCGGTAAGACTTCGCGTAGAGTGTTTCCGGTAGGCGCTTCCAGGTTAATTCGTGAATTTTGCGTAGACTGTAGCTGGGTGCACCAGGGAAAATGTGATGCTCGAGATGGTAATTCTCGTGAAGAAATAAGAATGATACCAGCTTCGAGCTTTTGATTGTCCTACTCGATAAATACAGATTCTCAACGTCACCGAGAGCGTGTGAGGCTAGTCCTCGGATATTTGTTAAGAAGCTCATAATTACGATAGGATAAGCCCAATATATCAATATACTTGCAGGATCTGCTACGAGGCAGACGGTTACGGCGCAGGGGATTATGATGCAGTATTCTGCGACTATAAAGAAACGTGATCGCTTGTTGGCTACCTTGTATGCCAGGAATGGAATACATGCTATATAGACTAGGCTGCCGAGCAGGAGTTGGGTGAAATATGCGAGCCAAATAAGGGTGGGAGACTTTAGGTGTTGTCGATAGGTGCCGTAATCCAGTTTTCTCCCGATTTCGTAGTGATGATTAGCATGTGTTGTTTGGTAGGCGGTGGCAGATATTAAAATTGGTAGGCCCACTATGAAAGACAGTAGATGGTTAACCCATGGACGTTCTGCTAAAAGTCCGTGTAATCCTTCGTGTATTAATATGCATAAAGAATTAAGTGAGATACCCATGCATATGATGCCTGAGATAGTGATGATTATATTACCCTTAGAAAAATAGGCTAGGATGGCGCCAAAAACATAAAGTATGCCGAATGAGAGGAATTCCATTGATCGCTTGTAAGGATTTAAGCGATGGAGTTCGTCTATCTCGCTCTCTATACCTTCGGTAATCTCCTTTGTTCTTTTTCGTAAAGAAGCAAGGATTTCATTGTCGCTGGATATTTCCGGCGCGTGCATTGCTCAGGAGTTTGCTTGTTTCTTGGGCAGGGTACAGAGGATTAATAGAAAGAAGACAAGTATTATGCCTGCTCCCATCATATTGCGGGAATCTGCGACTCCTGCGGCGGTAAGAGTGCTGAAGAATATAATTCTGTTTATAAACCGTATGCCAAATAGTGCTAGAGCGGGGTATGCGAAGATTCGATATTTTGCTGGATCTGAGGTAAGCAGTAATAGCATTCCCCCGAAGGCTATAAGGTATACGGATGCGAATTTAAGTACTAGTGGAAGTTGGGGTGTGATTTCGAGAGTCATGCCGAAGGCGAAAGTGATGACTTGGATGACTGTGTCTACCGGAAGTGCTAATGCGATGATGCCTAGGATAAGGTGATAGGCTCCGCCGATGCCCGCGGATAGTTTGAAGATCTGGCTTTTCATTGTTTCTCAGATTGAAGGTTTTGCTAGGAGTTCGCTATTTATTTTATAGTATTGATTTTCCTGCCCTGCTCACCTTGCCACGGCACGTATTTTTCCCGCGAATTCATAATAACGATGATGTCATCGATTAGGCCAATAGTTCTTGGTCCTCCTACTCCCTGCTCCTCGCACCCCTAACCCGTTCACCGCACCCTGCTTCCTGCACCTCGCACCTTCGCCCCTAACCCGTGCACCGCGCCATGGTTCCTATGCAAATCAGCATCGACTTAAGGAATGTTAAGCGAATTAATTTCAATTCTTTGATCCCAATCGCAGGTGCTAAACTTGTGAGGTGGAACCAACTGTTCACCAGCACGCTCCGATGGCCGTTAGGAACTCCTCCGCGAGGCTTAGTATGCTGCTGGGAATCGTAAGCTTCTTGGGGGGGCTTATCTTTACTGCTATTGCTGCGATCATTCTTGGCCACCTTGCACTTCGGCAGATCAGATCCTCAAAAGGTAAACAGGACGGCGCAAATATGGCCGCAATAGGTTTAGGGCTCGGTTATACAATGAGTATCGTATGCCTTTTGGTAGTTGGGTTTATCATTTTCGCGGGCTGGGACATTTGGGTTTACCTTTGGAAACTAAATTTTGGTTCAGTTCTTCCATTACTATTCTGATCTTGGCTTCTTAAATACCCTGAACCCCGCATCCTACACGTTTCACCATACACGGTTCATGTAACAGGGATCAGGCGCAGGATCGAGGGTGCAGGATCCCGTGCTTCTGCTTCCTGAAGCGATGTGGTAATTACAGGTAACATGAAGCATCTGCCACAGATCCTCTTGGTGTTTACCACGTTGACCATGACCTCATGCTCAACGGACTCAGAGTTGAAACCCGGGAAATGGCATACCGCTAATGTGACGAAAGTGATGGCTTTCCGGCTGAATTGGGACAAGAAGATCTCGTTTCCCGGGATCATCGACCAAGATGGTGAGTTAAACTCCACGCGAATCCCACAGGACGGAGTTCAACTGACCAACGCGCAAATCACAGCCCTCGAAGCCGCTGTTACGGGTGGGGATCCCGGACGTCCAGTTGTAGACTGCTTCTATCCGCATCACGCCTTTGTCTGGTATGGAGCCTCAGGTGAGATTCTGGGTCACATCGATGTCTGCTTTCTCTGCTCTCATATTGCCGGTGCTCCCCCGGGGCGTGCGGGCACCGGAGACATGGACGCTCTCAAAGAACTTGTTTCAGACCTCGGAATCCCTCTGACCAATACGGACTGGAAGTGAGAATACCATAAGCCTCCAACAATTGGAGCGGCGTAAAGCTGCACCCCCACCTTCCTCGGACAACAGGCGCC
>CALCSP010000013.1 GCA_937893785.1 uncultured Verrucomicrobiales bacterium | reverse complement strand
GGCGCCGGTCGCGGGGTCCTTTGAAGAGGTCATCGGTGCTGAGCAAGAGATGCGCGCCAGTATACTTAAAGCGGAAGGGGAAGCCGCCGAAATGGTGCCTCGAAGTCGAGGCGAAGCGGCAAAGTTATTGGCCGAGGCTAAAGGTGCCAGTTATGAACGCATACTGACAAGCGGTGCCAAGGCCAAGCAATTTCGTGACTTGATCAAGGCCTACCAATCGGGTCCAGACGTATTCAAGCAACGAAAGTATTATGGTACACTGGCTAATGCACTCACAAATGTGCGCAAATATGTCATCGTGCCGGAGAAAGTTAATGAGACTTTCCAACTCAATTTAGAGGACAACATTGCTTACGATCTACTAGGAGCTAGGCCCGAAGAGCGTTGATAATAAATTACTTTTAACCTTAACATTTTTTTGACTTATGAATAAACGACGGATTTCAATAATTGCTGGCATCGTGCTATTGCTTATCTTTGCCTCGATTCTTTTCATATTCCAAGTGCGCCAATCCCAAGTAGCAGTGGTGACAACTTTTGGTAGTTACTCACGCACCATCGAGCAACCTGGGATCCAATTCAAATTGCCTTGGCCTATCCAGAAAGTTTACCGATTTGACAATCGCCTGCAGAACTTTGAGCGTAAATTTGAGCAAACTACCACGGGTGATGCCAAGCCACTGATTATTGAAGTGTATGTGGGATGGCGCATTAGTGACCCCAAAATTTTCCTCGAACGCTTTAATGGAGACATGATCAAAGCGGAGCAAAACCTCGAAAGTTTGGTGCGCGACGCCAAAAACAGTGTCATTGGCCAACACCCTTTCCGCGATTTAATCTCCCCGCGAGAGGAAGATCTGAAATTTGATGATATCGAGGCAGAGATCGTTAAAGCCGTTCAAACAGAGGCCAAAGATGATTACGGCATTGATGTTCAATATGCGGGCATCAAACAGTTAGGTCTTCCAGAAAGCAACACACAGAAAGTTTTTGAGCGCATGCGCGCTGATCGCCAGCGACTGGTGAAACAATTCCAAGGTGAGGGGGAAAGTCGGGCCATGGAAATTCGCTCGAAGGCCGAAGCTGAAAGCACTCGTATTTTGAATGAGGCAAGGGCTCAGGCTATCGAAATTGAAGGGCAAGCGGAAGCACAGGCTAACGAGTATTATAAAGTGTTTCAGGAAAATCCTGAGTTAGCTGAATTGCTATTGGGGCTCGAAGCTCTTGAGGCAGCCACCAAGGAAAAAACCACCATTGTGGCAGATCCCAATACGCCTCCGTTCAATCTATTCCGAGAGGGTGTTGCGGAGCTCAAAGAGCTAAAGAGTAGTAAGTAATCTGCAACTCTTTTGTAACCGCTATTAATGATATCAAGTGAGATCACATGAGTGATTCAAAGAAAACTGACTTACCGGATTTACCGGAAAAAATTGAACCTCAAGCTACGGAGTTCAAAGAGGAGTCTTTGGCACCGATACGGCCCGTGGAGGATTCTACCACTACTGCATTAGCTGATGCCCTGGCTAGCAGCTTTAAGATCATTCAGGGGCTCATGGTGGGCCTCGTGGTGATTTTTTTAGGTTCTGGTTTTTTTACCGTCGAGCCTAATGAAGTGGCCGTCAAGCTGCGTTTTGGGAAGCCCGTTGGCACAGGTGAAGATCGCATTTTGCAACAAGGGTTGCATTGGTCTCCTCCTAGTCCTATCGGTGAAGTGGTCAAAATACCCGTTGGAGAGACACGCACTGTCATGGCTACCAACTGTTGGTATGCTGTAACTCCCGAAATGGAAATTTCAGGTCAACTACCTTTCGCGACCTCTTCATTTAGACCAGGGGTGGATGGTTATGCGATCACTTCAGATGAAAACATCATCCACGTTCGAGCAGATGCGAAATACCTAATCAGCGAACCGGTGGCGTTCAAGTTTGACTTTCTTGATGTCGAGAACTTGCTCCGTAACGCACTGAACAATGCCCTGCTCTACGCTACTGCTCACACTAGTGCCGATGATGCCCTGTATCGCGACCGGGTAGGTTTCAAAGACCGCGTGCGACTTCGCTTTCTAAACAACGTCCAAAAAGCAAAACTGGGTATCAAGCTGCAATCTTTGGATGTGAGAACCTTTCCACCTATGTTCGTCAAGGAGGCCTTCGATCAGGTGACGCAAACCGAGCAAGCTGTCAGCCAAATGCGCAACGAGGCTGAGGGTGATGCAGCGCAGAGGCTTCGTCGAGCTCAAGGCGAAGCTCAAGCGATCATCAACCAAGGTATGTCTCGGAGCAATTTGATCACCAGTCGGGTGATTGCCGATGCCAAAGTGTTTGAGCAACTCAAACCACACTATGAGGCCAATCCTTCTTTCTTCCGGAGTCGACTGCTTATTGAGGGTATGGGGCGCATCCTCGCCCAGGCCAATGATACTTGGTTGTTGCCGCAAGCGGGTGCCGGTAAAACTCAGGAACTGCGACTACAACTCAACCGTGAGCCTACTTTAACGGGCGGCAGCTCCAATGAGGACGAGGGCGGCAATTAGTTTGATATCGGCTACCCCTAAAACTTTACTCAAAAATTAAAACTGTTTTTCATGCAAGTAACTTCACTTCTCAGCCAGAAAGGTGACCCGAACCATCATCATGATGATCACGATCATTGCGAAGGTTGTGGGCACGATCACGAACACACCGAGATCCGCCTCAATCTGATACTCGGCGGCCTGCTCTTCATCATCAATTCCTTCATCATTCACTATTTTTTCGATAACGGAAAAGTGGTGGGTGATGTGAATGCGATGATCGGTGCCTTTTTACTTGGATATCCCATCGTCTGGACGGCCATCAAGGATCTGAGGAAAGGCCGGCTCAGCACGAATGAATTGGTGGCACTAGCTGTCCTGGCTTCATTTGCTTCCGGAGAATATCAGGAATGCGGTTTGGTCGCCTTTTTCATGCTCCTGGGGGAGATCATTGAGACGCGTACTGCTGAGGGCGCACGAGCCTCGATTGAATCTCTCGTGAAGTTAACTCCTACCAAGGCACGACGCCTGAAAGATGGCAAGGAGCAGGAGGTCGAAGTCAAGGATCTCAAGGTAGGTGACGTGATTCGTATCCGCCCGGGTGATAATATCGCTGCTGACGGGGTCATCGAGACCGGGCAGGCGTCCATCAACCAGGCCAATATCACAGGTGAATCTCTCCCTGTGGACAAAAAGTCGGGTGATGAGGTTTTTGCGGGGACCCAAAATTTGACTGGAGTGCTAGAAGTCAAGGTGACTCGAGCCGATGCAGATACCACTCTTGGACGTGTGCACGATCTGATTTTGGCCGCAGAAAAGAGTAAATTGCCCATCATGCGTATCGTGGATCAATATATGGGTTTTTACACACCACTGGTTCTTTTGGTAGGTGCTTTGGTCTGGGGATTTACTCAAGATCTCAGTCGTGTGATCACTGTCTTCATCATTGCCTGTCCTTGCGCCTTCATTCTGGCCACCCCTACTGCGATGGTGGCAGCTCTTTCCTCTGCAGCCCGTCTGGGTATCTTGATCAAAAATGTGGCGGACATCGAACTCTCGGCTAAGATCAATGCCTTCATTTTTGATAAGACCGGAACTTTGACCACTGGAAAACTGGCGGTCAGTCGTCTTGCGCCGCAGGAAGGGTTCAAGCCTGCTGAATTACTGCACCTGGCCGCATCGGCTGAAAAATATAGCAATCATCCGACCGCCAAGGCCTTGGCTCAGCTCGCCAATGAGGCCGGACTGACCCTCACTGAGCCAAAAGATTTTAATGAAACGGCAGGAAAAGGCATCACCGCCAAGGTCGATGGCTGTGAAATCATCGTAGGCCGAGCCAATTGGCTTAAGGACAATGGCCTAGAAGATTCTTTCATGAGCTCGGTGGATCTGAGTGAAGCTGAGGGATACAGCCTTCTCTACGTAGCCAGAAATGGACGTTTCGTTGGGTGGATTGGTCTTCAAGATCAAACGCGTCTCGAAGCTAAGGAATCTCTCGGTGGTTTGATCGATTCTGACATCCGTCGCATTGCCATGGTTTCCGGGGATCGTGAACCCGTCGCCGCACGCGTGGCTAAGGAGATCGGTTGTGAAGAGGTCGTTGCCGAATGTCTGCCTCAGAACAAAGTGGAGTATGTGCACAAAATGAAGGCCAAAGGATATCGGGTGGCTGTGGTAGGTGATGGTGTCAACGATGCCCCCGCTCTTGCCGCAGGAGATCTTGGTATCGCCATGGGAGCCGCCGGCAGTGAGGTTGCCATCCAAAGTGCGACCATTGCTCTGATGAACAACGATCTTCGCCGACTGCCCTTTTTGATTCGTCTTTCTCGACAAACTCGATCGGTCATCAATCAGAATTTTCTTTTTGGTGTCCTCTTTGTTATCGGCGGT
>CALCSP010000012.1 GCA_937893785.1 uncultured Verrucomicrobiales bacterium | reverse complement strand
TTACCTCTCCTAACTGACTTAGGGTTTAAGCGCTTGTTTTAAGTCAAAGGCGCTAATTTTGTTCTCCAGCATTTCCGGGAGAATAAGCCATTTTTTGTCCGGCAGGTAGGCGTGATCAGCGGCGCCTTTCGGAAAAGTGGCAAGGACGCGTGAGTTTCCCTCACCATTAATGTGTATGACCTTACCAGCAATCCAGTCAGTGACTACAAAGCCATCACCTCCGTCTGACTCAACACCGTCCAGATTTCCGATTGGGTCCGCGGTAATCGCATTGATTTCTCCGCTCTTGAGATCCAGTGAGAGTAGGCGACCGGGCTTCTTGGTGCTGAAGTCATTCTGAATATCGATTCCCCAACCGCCAATGATGAGCTTACCCTTGTGGACAAGTAGCCCATTGGGATGCTCAATTTTGTCGCCCTCGGCGAGCACGGAGAGCTCGAGCGTTTTTTCTTTGTATTGGTATATTTTACCGGCGAGCATGTCACTGATGTAGACGGTGCCATTCTTGTCGCAGGCAAGGTCGTTGAGGAACAGGGCTTCCGGAACTTTCAACTCGTCGAGTTTCTTGCCACTGCTGATGGAAAAAGAAAGGATGCGGTCAATGTCTGCCACCCAGAGCTTATCTCCGAAGCTGCGCAGCCCCTTTGGGGCATTGAGGCCAGTTGCCCATTTTTGCTCAATGACTTTTCCCTGCAGTGTCAGTTTAGAAATCCATCCGTCACCATCCTTTCCCTTGCCTCCACCTTTTCCGATTTGTGAGACAAAAAGGAAACCGGATTTCTTATCGAAATAGGTGCTTTCTGGAGCAGCGACATTTTCGCTTAGTGACCAAGCGACGGGAAGTTTTTCAGCCTGTACATTTTGCACGGAGAATGTGAGGGCAAGCAGCAAAAATGGTGTGATTTTCTTCATGGCGCTTTATTTTGCGATGCAATATGAATTATAACAGCTTTTTTCTTGGGTAAGTCATCTTCAATATGCCAACTAAGGAGGTCGGGATAGGTTGAAAGAGGGACTAGTTTCAGCGAAATGGTGCTCCCTTCCGCGTTGCCCGGCAACCTACGGCCATGAAACAGGCATGTCCTTGCAACCCTGATGCGTTTGCCCAGATACTGATTGTCTCCACTGTGCACTGCAAGAATCCTGTATTCGTTGATGATGAATGCATTGTTGAGTTTATTGGCCTGTTGATTGCTGATTGTTGAGGAGGTGAGCAGTTCCAGTGTTGCCACCAAAGGTATGCCATTAGTGGTGTTTTCTTTGGGTTTGGTTTTAAAGGCATGTGGGCTTGGAGACATGCTGCGTTTGGCTTCCTTGGTGAGTGTTTTTCTTCCGGAAAGTATTCTGCTTATTGCGTTAATAGCACGGCGTGTCGGGGTCCTTCGGCCAGTGGTTGCGAGCACAAGGTTGGATTGCCCCTTTCTCCATCGGTAACCGGTGCCGAATGGCAGAGGGCGTGCCCCTGAACGGAAAGTCTTCTGCAGATCATCCTGATGGTAGTGCTTAAACTGGTCGGTGGGGGTCTCGTATTTTCCGTATGGCGTGATTTTCCATCGAGACCGGTCAAAAAAACGAAGCGGAATACCTGAGTCGTCCTGAATGATGGCACTGCTTGATGCAAGGAGGTGATCTTTAATCTGTGAAAAGTAGGACTCGTGCATCAGGTATGATGCTGCCTTCACATAGGAAGGTCCCGGCGGTAGATTTTCTAGGTAAGTGAGGAAACCTGACCGGCGCAGGGCGCCATTGGCGATGTTGGTTTGAAAGTAGTGGATGCTTCTTGCTTTGCCATCGTTGCAGCGCACGTCGATACGCACCGCATTGGCTTTTTCTGGATGGTCTCCAAGACTTGTCAGCTTTCCATCGCTATCGAGCGAGAGAAATTCGATGTTGCGGATCCGGTGGCCATCGGCAGCTAGGAAGAGGCATATGATTGGCAGGGTGCCGGCATAGGTCGCTGCGGGAAGTTCCTTCTGCATGTCGCTGGTCCGAAAAAAGCTGTAGCGAATACTTTCCTCCAGAATGGTCCGGATCTCAGCGAGGGCGGATTCTGCCGCTTTCCCTTCAAGGGCTGTGGAGCGTGGTGCTTTCCCAATTGGCTCAAGCCCGCAAAGAACATAGGAATTAGCCCTTGGAAACATTCTCATGACGTGAAGAACGTCCGGGCCGCTGAAGGTATAACGAACCACGCCCCCGGGGGGAAGGTTCGGGCCATTTTCACCACTGCTCCATGCCAGCATTGGATCTAGGGTTGAGGTCCTGTATTTGGACCATGCCTTTTGCATCGCCTCCCGGTGTTGCTGCCAAGCGCGGTTGTCCGTGAACCGGGTGGGGGTATCCGGGCTGTTACGGCCGGCCAATAGACTGGCTGTTATGTTGATGTCAGCAATGGTTTTCGAATTCGCTCCAAAGGAGCTATCCGCTTTGGTCAGCAAAATAATAAGCAATACCAGGGGATATAAGAGGAAGTGCATCGGGGAGAGATTACTACCTGCGCTGTGCGACAATCGGAAGTGAAAAAAATGCAATCAATGCAGATTTTTCACTATGCTTGGTCAGGGCAAACGAATTCCCCGGCTAGATCGAGACCTGCTTCCCGTTGTCACTTTCCTGAGTGTCACCCATCTTTTCGCGGATCTGGGATAACTCGGCCTTGAGGTGGGTGCGAAACAGGATGATGTCCGCTTTGTGGATGAGGATATTGGCTCCCATGTCCAAGAAGCGGGCATGTTCATCAATGCTTCCCCAGAAATGAATCCCGGCGCCGATACCGCGAGCGCGAGCGGTGGCAATGATCTTTTCGCAGGCTGCGAGGAAATCGGGGTGATCGTAATCTTCGGCTAACCCAAGGCTGCAGGAAAGATCATGGGGACCAATGAGCACCGCGTCGGTGCCCTCAACATCCAGCAGTTCGTCGAGGCGTTGCATGGCCGGCACGCTTTCAATGTTGATCAGCATGCTGTTTCCTGCAGTGTTGGCGGCAATGTAATTGCCAAGCGCAGGCTCGAGAGGCTTCCCGTCGAGGGTCGCCTGTAGTTTTTCACCTTTCAATGGCCGTAACTTGGTCGCTCCGCGCAGTGCCCGTACCTGTTCGGGTGTCTCAATATAGGGCGCGACCACCGCGGCAGCCCCGTCATCGAGGGCAACAGTTGCCTTGTCGGGATCCGGGTCGGTGATTCGCACCAGAGGTGGCAGGCCCATTGCCGTGTAGGTGCGGCACATCCAGCTTAAGGTTTCCCGGTTGAAGGCGATGTGCTCGGTATCAATGAACACGAAATCCAAGCCGCAGTCGCCAATCACCTTGGGCCAAAATGGGGAACCTGAAACCAGCAGGGTTCCGTAGATGCGCTTTTCTCCACGCAGAGCCTGATTGAATTCTTCCGGTGTCATCGGTTATCAACGCTGGTTGGCTGTCCTGTTTTTCCGGATTGAAGCGCCGCTAGCACTGTGGCACAGATATTACGCGCAGCCCGGGCGTCAAGGATCGGTTCTTCAGTTCCATCAATTGCGCGCGCA
>CALCSP010000011.1 GCA_937893785.1 uncultured Verrucomicrobiales bacterium | reverse complement strand
GGACAGTTCAGTAGGGGTGCCCGATCAATGGGACGCCGCAATTCAAAACCTTGCGAACAAATCCTGCAGCCATCCTCGGGCGGGTCCGCTATGTATTCGTAGAGCGGCATGTTCTGGCATTTTTAAAATCTGCCGATCTTACCTTAAGACTGTTTACCAAACATTCAAAGTTTCGATCGAAACCTACAGGAAAGGTAAAAGGTTTGGTTTAGCTAAAATTCCGGTTTGGTTACCAACTTGACTTGGTAATCCCGGGGATTTGACCTTTTGAAGCTAATTCGCGAAAAGTAATCCTCGACATCTTGAAGCGCCTCAGGAAGCCATGGCGACGCCCCGTCACTTCACACCGATTCACCACACGACAAGGGCTCGCGTTACGAGGCAGCATTGAAAGGCCGATGTAATCACCTTTCTCCTTCAATTCCGCACGCTTTTTTGCGAATTTCTCAGCAACTTTGCGCTTTTTCTTGTTACGCTCGATCCAGGACTTCTTGGCCATAAGGGCGAAAAGAGATAGCGAGATTTATCATCATTGCAAGCTCAAAAAAACGCCCGGCATTGCTCCCAACCATGCATCCAGTTTCTTTTACCCCTTGAATACATTCCAATTGCGAACCATTTTGGCCATATGTCAGAGACCACCGAACTGCTTAACTGCGGTCTGCTATCCGAATCAGCCGGCATCACAAGGGAAACCAGAGCCCTTCTGGCCAGCGAGAATTTTTCAGAGATCATTAAATATGGCGAAGACACGATGATCCTGCAGCAAGGACAAGAGTCTGACTCCATTTTCTTTACGATTTCCGGGTTATTCCACGCTGTCAGCCATGCTAATGAACAAACTCCTCAAAGGCTGCTTGGGCGCATTGAGACCGGTGAATTCATTGCCGAAATTTCTTTTTTTGACTCCAGCGCCCCGGCGAGCGCCTCAGTCAAAGCAATGAAAAATGCGATCGTCATTAAGATAAGCAGGGAAAACTTCAACGCGCTATGCGCGGCACATCCTGCACAAGCACTCGAATTGACCTGCGCTCTGGCTACAGGCATGGCTCGTCGGCTCAGGATCGCCAACGAAAAGGTGCTCTAATCCATTTAATCGAGCACAAGTGCCATTATCACATCACATTGATGCTTTGGCAGATGGAAGCCTTACGGCAGCACTGCCCGTCTTCTTTGCACTGCTTATCGCCCACGCATTGTGCGATCACCCGCTTCAGGGCCAGTTCCTGGCACTCCACAAAAACAGGCGCTACCGCCCAAAGGACAATAACCTTCCATGCCAAAGCCTTTGGCTATATTGCCTCAGCGCTCACGCCCTCATCCACGCCGGAGGCGTCTGGCTTGTAACCGGCAGTTGCCTACTCGGAAGCATTGAACTGGTCATGCACTGGATCATCGATTTTTTGAAAGAAGAAAGATTCATCAACCTCCATGTTGACCAGTTACTTCACGCTAGCTGTAAAGTTCTTTATGTCATTGCCCTTTGCTGTTGGCTGTAAACGAGGCAATAAACTGCGCACTGCTTCTGGAAGGTAACGCCCGACTTTTCTCTTTCTGCAATTTCCAAGGTGTGGACTAGCACAGCGCAGTATTTACGCCTATCTTCTCACCCATGAACACAATGCCAGGTAAACTAATAGCCTACCTCACTGTCGTCATTCAAATGAGCCTGACCTCATGCAGGAACAAGGTTACCCCGGAAACAGGAACGGATACCCCACCCCCTCCCGGTGCAGAAAACAAGGATCCCATTGTTGCTGAGTTTCTTTATAAAGACCTCGGCTACAAGAAAGGACTGATTACCAAGGACGACATTCCCTTCACAGGACGCGCAGTCCAGCATCATCCGAATGGAAAAATTAAGAGCCGATATGAATTCATCGATGGGCTTCTCGACGGGGTGATCGAGGAATGGTATGACAACGGCAATAAGAGTACTTATAAGCTATACAAAAAAGGACTACGCGAGGGCATCACTGTGTATTGGGATAAAAATGGACAGCAAACCAAGCAGGTTCTTTACAGAAATGACGAGGAAGTTGAAGTAAGAACCAGCAACCCAGAGGCCAAAAAAAACATCCAGTAAATCATTCTCCAAAAGAGCAAAGCACTCACTTTTTTAAACTTGCCGCCTTTCATTTTTCCCGCATCATCTTTAAATATGCAGCCCCTGCAACGCATACCGTTACTCGTTTACCTTCTGTGCACTGGTCTCGGACACATAGGCCTTGCTGCCAATGATAAACCATCGCACCCAGTCTTTGACAAAGAGACTCCTGAATCTCCAGAAGACCTGCTGGGTATTCAACAACAGGTCAGTTCCGTTCTAGAAAAGGCAAAACAGGCTACGGTCTGTATTGTTGGCAATGGTTCCGGTAGTGGAGTCATTGTCTCAGAAGACGGCTTGGTTTTGACCGCCGGCCACGTTAGTGGCGATCCCGGCACAAAATTACACGTGGTAATGCCTGATGGCACAAAGCTGGAAGCAGAATCACTTGG
>CALCSP010000010.1 GCA_937893785.1 uncultured Verrucomicrobiales bacterium | reverse complement strand
TCTTTCGCAAGTCATTCCTCCTAGTAAGATTGAACTTTGTCGTAGCGGAATGTGGGATGTTGTGAATGCCGAGAGGGGAACGGCTGGGCGTGCGCGCTCTGAGTTGACCCAATTGTCGGGCAAGACAGGGACGGCTCAGACAGGAAGGAAACGTGAGGGGGGGGAGAATGAGACCAATGCTTGGTTTATTTCATTTGCTCCGTATGATTACCCAAAGTTGGCTATTTGCGTTATGGTAGAGAATGGTAAGTCAGGGGGTGGTGTTGGAGCCCCAATTGCCAAGAAAATTGTTGAAGAAATCCTTACCATCGAGAAAACAGGAATTTTTCCCGACTTAGCCCCTCTAAAAGAGTATGAAGGAAAATTGGACTTTGTTGCTCAAGTGAGCTTTGATGATGCACCCACTGAGGCTTTTGTCGGAGATGACGATGGCGATGACGGGAGTGCTGTAGCAGCGACACCAATCCAGAATCCACGAGGCATCCTGAAGAGAGTTCTGCCGGCGCCCACTATCAGGAAAGCCCCTGATAGTAGGGGGTCGACAAAATCAAGGACGGTGAAGCAGCGAATCAGGGCTCTTGATCGGTGGAGGGGAAGGTAATACTGTGATTTGAATTTATTATCGTTCCGCACCAGGGAAAAAATTAAATATTTTAATCAAAGGATCGTGAAAACACTATCCAAACCAATTTTAGAAAATGTTAGGAAGGCTAAGAAGAGCCCGTCGAGACGCATCGTCCGACAAGGGCTACAAGATAATTATCAATGTCGAAAAGATTGAGACGCGAGTAGCCCAGCTTCAAGATGGGCAGCTAGAGGATTATACGATCGAGCGTGTCGGAGACGAAAATATTATTGGTAGCATTTTTAAGGGGAGGGTAAAAAACATAGACCCTGCCCTCAAAGCCATGTTTGTAGACATTGGCAAGGAACGAAATGCATTTCTCCACTTTTGGGATGCTATTCCAGCTGCGCTAGATAACGGTTTAGAGGAAGTAAGGCGTAAAAAGGGCGGCAAAAAAACACCCAAGCGTATTTCATCCAAAGATATCCCTTCGATCTATCCGGTCGGTTCTGAGGTGCTTATTCAGGTGAGTAAGGGGCCTATTGGAAACAAGGGGCCTAGGGTTACTACAAACATTTCCCTACCTGGGCGTTACATGGTGTTAATGCCGCTTAATGATCAGTTTGGCATATCCCGTCGTATCGATGACCCCAAGGAGCGTGAGCGATTGCGGAAGATTACCGAGAAGATGAATGTCCCTGAGGGAATGGGTGTTATTTTGCGCACTGTCTGTCAGGGGCAGCGGGCAAGATACTTAATTCGTGACTTGAATATGCTCTTGGAGCAATGGTACGCAATAGAGGAGTTAAGGCAAAATGAGAAAGCTCCACTGTGTGTGTTTCAGGAGCCTGACCTTATTGAGCGCACGGTGCGTGATTTTTTAACTGATGAGGTCGCAGAGGTTATTTGTGACGACGAGGAGACGGTCAAGCGAATGATAGGCTTGGTTGGAAAAGTTTCCCGCCGATCTCGGAAAAGGGTTCATCATTTTACTGATAACCAGCCGATATTTGACAAATTCCGAATTGAAAAGCAGTTGAGTAATGCCTTCAAGAGGCAGGTGTGGCTACCGTGCGGTGGATATATTGTCATTGATGAGACGGAGGCTTTGATTTCCATTGATGTGAATACAGGGCGGAATAAGGGCAAGAAGAACGTCGACAAGATGATTCTTGAAACCAACCTTGAATCTGCGGATGAAGTGGCCCGGCAGTTGCGACTTCGGAATATTGGTGGCCTGATCGTGGTTGACTTTATTGACATGAAGAGTCGTAAGGACCAGATGGCGGTTTATCGTAGGATGCGCGAAAGAACTGACGATGATAAGGCGAAGATCCAAGTTTTGCAGCTTTCACAACTTGGTCTAATGGAAATGACGCGACAGCGCCTAAACGAAAGCCTCAGCACTTCAATGTATACGACCTGTCCCAGTTGTGATGGCAGTGGGCGGATTAAGTCTGCTGAAAGTATTAGTGTGGAGTTACAGCGTAGAATCTCATCCATTCTTCAGCAATCTGACGAAGAAAATAATAATCTTGCGGTTAAGGTGCATCCGGAGGTGATGCAGCGGCTCAAAACTGTTGATGGGGAAACACTCATCGAACTTGAGCGAAGACATTGCTGCAGGTTGACTTTTCGCAGTGACCCAGCTCTCTCTCGAGAGGATGTTCAGATCACTGATGCCGATTCCGGCCGGGAGTTTGGTGTTTAGAAGATCTTAATCTGCTAAGCGCAACAAAGAGCGACAATGCCCCCAAAAAGATGGAAAAGCTATCTCCGGCCTTAGCGTAAATTGTTTCCTTTGAATGGACCGGAATACTAATCGTTTCCGGCAAGGTAGCCCTAATAAAGGTGCTTCCTGTTTCAGGGTCAATGACCTGCCGCTTGCCACCGTGGCTGTCGCTCCAACGGTCATAAAGACTGCCGTAACTATCAATCAAGCAAGAAATGCCCGTATTGGCTGCGCGCGCCATGGGTCTGCGTAGTTCAATGCACCGGAAAAGGGCATTAGAGAGATGTTGGGCAGAAGCCGAGCTTTGACCAAACCATCCGTCATTGGTGACATTCACAATTAGTTGCGGTGAGTTACGGACAAACTTGCGTGCAAGATTTCCAAAGGTATCCTCAAAACATACTAGAGGAATGATGGTGTATGGTTGTGGAGATGTCATTTCTATAGGATCTGGTTGATTCCCAGGCTTGAAATCAATCCCGATTTCATTAGAAGCAATCTGATCGAGGAAGGGCAGTTTATTCCTGAAGGGTACGTATTCGCCAAACGGGACAAGGTGGATTTTGCGATAGGTCTTCTGGTTAGAAGTCCCTCCCTTAAGGACCGCTATTGAGTTGTAGATTCCATCACCTACAACGTTTTCATTGATTCCAAGAACCAGTGCAAAATTGTTTGCTGAGAGAAACTTATCCAAGAAGTCTTTGTTGAAAGGATCATTTAGTGAATAGGGCAATGAGCTTTCCGGCCATATAACAAGGTCAAAGTCGGCAATTTCGGTATATTGCTCGGTCATTCTTCGATATTTTTCATAGATGGACCTTGCCTCTTTTGGGTCCCACTTGTCGTCCTGTTCAATTCCCCCCTGAACAAGGAGCACGCGAAGGTTGATTGATTCACCTTGTTGAACACTTAATTTTTCAGTGCCATAAAAAAATGCGCAGCAAATCAGAATGACGGCTACTGGAAAGTCAAAGTGTGCTTTCATTTTGCCACTCTTCAGTTCAGCAAATGATCTTATGAGCACAGAAGCCGCCACTGATGAGCAGAAGACGATGAGGAAGGCAAGGCCTGTGACGCCCACAATGTCTGCAATCTGGATCAGAATAAGGTTTTCATGGAGTGCGACGCCAAG
>CALCSP010000009.1 GCA_937893785.1 uncultured Verrucomicrobiales bacterium | reverse complement strand
GGTAAAACACTTGTCGCAACGCTTCCCATTTATCTTAACGCGTTATCAGGTCGAGGAGTTCACCTTGTGACCGTAAACGATTACCTCGCTAGGAGGGATTCCGAGTGGACGGGAGAACTTCTGAAATTTCTGGGTTTAACAGTTGGGTGCCTGCAAAACCAAATGCCTCCAGCCGAAAGGCGGGAAAATTATTCCAGAGATATCACCTACGGTACAAACAGTGAGTTTGGCTTTGATTACCTTAGGGACAATGGAATGGCCAACACGAAGGAGGATCAGGTTCAGCGAGGGCATCATTATGCGATCATTGATGAAGTTGATTCAGTGCTAATTGATGAAGCCAGAACACCACTGATTATTTCGGGTCCCTCCACTATTTCCAATACGCACCAATACGACCGCTACAAGCCACTGATAAACCAACTGGTCAAAAAACAAAATGTGCTCTGTAACTCATCAATGGAGGCGGCTAAGAAAGCTTTTGCTGATGGTGATTTCGAAACAGGAGGCAGGGAAATGGTCAAGGTCAAGTTTGGCCAGCCAAAGAATCGGCAATTGTTACGCCTCATGGAGGACCCAGAACAGCGGAAGGTGGCCGAAAAAACAGAGCTGGGATTTTATCAAGACACACAAAAGAAAGCGCTTTTTGCATTAAAGGAAGAACTATACTTCACGGTTGAAGAACGCTCGCATGATGCAGACCTCACTGAAAAAGGAAGGCATTTCCTGAACCCTGATGACGCTGAGGCATTTGTCTTACCTGATCTGGCGACTGAATTCTCAGAAATTGATGCCAATGATGCTATTTCGGCTACTGAGAAGGAGGAAAAGAAGAATGAATTGCAGAATAAAATGGACGCTCAGGGGGAACGTATGCACAGCATTTCTCAACTGCTCAAGGCCTATTGTCTTTATGAAAAGGACGTGGACTACGTCGTTGCCGACAACAAGGTTGTTATCGTTGATGAGAACACGGGCAGGGAAATGCCAGGTAGGCGTTGGAGTGATGGCCTCCATCAAGCGGTTGAGGCGAAAGAAGGTGTGAAACTTGAGAGGGAAACTCAGACGCTAGCCACAGTTACTATCCAGAATTATTTCCGCCTCTATGAAAAGCTCGGCGGAATGACTGGCACCGCTGAAACTCAAGCAGCAGAATTTAGTGACATTTATGGTTTAGATGTGCTGCCTGTGCCGACACACAAACCCGTGCTGCGTCAGGATCATAACGATCACATATTTAAAACAAGGCGAGAAAAATATAATGCGGTGATGCAGTTCATCAAGGAAAGGCACGCAAAGGGACAGCCAGTATTGGTCGGAACTGCAAGCGTGGATGCTTCAGAAACTGTTGCTCGGTTACTGAAGAGGGAGAAAATCCCTCACTCTGTACTAAATGCAAAATATCACCGCCAGGAAGCGGAAATTATTCAGCGAGCAGGTCAACGAGGCGCGGTTACGGTTTCAACAAACATGGCCGGTAGAGGTACGGATATCAAACTAGGAGAAGGTGTCGCGGATCTTGGAGGATTACTCGTTCTTGCAACCGATCGTCATGAGTCACGAAGGATTGACCGACAGCTACGCGGCAGGTGTGCTAGGCAGGGAGACCCAGGAGAATCCATTTTCTATATCAGTTTTGAGGATGATCTGATGCGCAATTTTGGAGCGGCAGAACGCATGACTAAAATGATGGATCGATTTGGTCTTGAGGAGGGGCAGGAACTTCAGCACAAGTGGCTTAATCGCTCTGTGCAGCAAGCCCAGAAAAGGGTAGAACAACGTAACTACCAGATGCGCAAGCGAGTCCTTGACTTTGATGATGTTATGAACAACCAGCGTGAGGTTGTGTATGGCATGCGCAATGAGATTATTGAAAGTGCCAATCCGCGCGAACTCATCTACGAGGCTATCGATGAATCCATACCTGTTCGAGTGGGAATGTTTCTGGATTCTCCTGATCCTGATGAAGAGAAAGATTATCAGGGGCTACTGGCCTGGTGTAACGGCACCTTTCCGATGGGCCTAACTGAAGAAGAAGCTAAATTTGCAGATCTTACCATTGAGGAAAGTGCTGACTTCATTATCAAGAAGGTAAAGGAGCTCTATGAAATGAAAACCTCTCATGAGGACCCTGAGCACCTTGATGGGCTCGAGAGATCGGTTCTTCTTGGTGGAATAGATCGGCTTTGGCAGGAGCATTTATACAATATGGACGCCTTGCGTGAAGGAGTTCATCTCAGAGCGCATGGTCAAAAAGACCCGCTGATAGAATACAAGACCGAGGCGTTCGCCATGTTCCAAGAGTTGATCGAGAACATCAAAAGTGAAGTCCTTGTTAACTTATTCCGTAGCACAACGAATCTGGATGCTTTTAACCAGTTCCTGCAGGGATTGCCTATGAATCAAGGAGGTGAAATGCCCGGGGGTGCGTTAAGTCAAACCTCAAGTAGTGGAGCGATGTCACCTGCCGGGGATCCCGAACTTGAAGATAGGATAAAGCTTCCTGTCACCAGAGCGCAGCCAAAAGTTGGACGTAATGAGCCCTGTATCTGTGGTAGCGGGAAGAAATTCAAACAATGTTGCGGGCGCGCCGCCTAGAAATAATCTGCATGATACTTAGAGTGCCGGGATCCCTGTTGTGTTGCCTGCTGATTGGCCTGAACATTTTAGGTCAGTGCTTGGTTGTGGCACAAAATCCCGTCACCCTGTCTCTACTCTCAGATAAAACTGCTGCAGTTCCTGGAGAAACGTTCAAGGTTGCCGTCAGAGCAAATATTGAGCCTGAATGGCATATCTATTGGACAAATCCAGGTGAAACAGGGTTGCCCACCATCATTAAGTGGGGTGATTTGCCGGATGGTTGCACCGTTAGTGAAGTAATCTCCCCTATTCCAAAGCGTTATACACAGAAAATCACCGATGCCATTTCAATGGTAAGTCACACTTTTGAAGGAGATGTTTTTTTTGTGGCCGAAGTAGCCGTTGCTCCCTCATTGGAACCGGGCAGCACATTAGAAATATCAGCCGATGTAGATTGGCAAGCATGCAAGGAGATCTGCACGGCTCCAACCACTACTCCATTAAAGATTTCACTGCCAGTAAGAGTCAATGCTGCAGATTCTTCCTCCGCTGAGGCAATCGATGCCTCTCTTGCTACAATGGAACAAGAGACCGTCCTGATTGAGCTTACCCGTGAAAACGATTCCCCTTTCTTTGAGCTTACCGGCTTAATGCCCGACGGAGATAGCGCTCCTTCTACGGGAGCAATTTTCGTGCCGTCCGTTTCTGGGTTAGTGCCCCCTAATAAAGGGCAAGACCTTAAAGTTAACGACAATGCTTTCACAATAAAAGTTCCCCTTGAGGACGAAGCCAAACTGGAGGAGCAGCACGAGGTTGGGCAGCGGGCCGTACGAGAGGTGCACCTCGTCGCCCTGGGCGAGCTTCTCGGCGGCGACCACGACGAACGCGTCGCCGTCGTCGTCGAGGCCCTTGGCCGTGTTCGGCGGGTGGGCGTGGTTCGCCATGT
>CALCSP010000008.1 GCA_937893785.1 uncultured Verrucomicrobiales bacterium | reverse complement strand
ATCGATACATTGACAACACGGGCACCTGCCTCCACCAGTCGGCGAGCGAGCAGCAATTTCTTTGCTGCCTGTGGACCTTCACTGGTAAAAAAAGCAAGCTTGGACTCCTTCATTATCGGGACGTATCTCTCAACTACACGAGGGTCCTCTCTGGAAAGGTCCATTGCTTCTGCCACAGCTCCTGAAGTCAAAATCCCGTAGGCCTGAGATGTAAACGAATCAAATGCACCCATCATGCCGGCGGCATCGATAGTGCGCCGCGTACGGTCTAGCCCTTTAAGTAAACCAAGTCGGTCATCCAGCCTTCCTACGGTTAATCCGTCGCTCATCCGCAAACTGGTCGTGTGCCCAACACGCAACCGCGCCAGTTCCCCCTTCATGCCTTCTTCCAGTTCACGCTTAAACATTGATGAAATATCCGGGCGAAACGGACTCGCAGAAGGCCCCAGAAAACCCGGCCGGGCACTGTTACGCACCAGTCCACGCCCCTGCATTAAATCCACAAATGCCGGAGTGCTGCTTTCACTCTCTTTATCAAGAAGTCTGCCAACCACACAACCTATTGCCGGCCATCCCCCAGCCGGCGCAGGATCTGAACTTTTGTAACCTGACTGACACTGAAAAGCATTATGCTTTCCGTCGGCACCAACCAAGGACCTCAAGAATGCAAAACGGTGGGCGGACTTCGCCACCTTGGGCATTAACTCGGAAAGATGTAGCCCCGGTATGCTTGTGCGGATCGTCTTGATATCACCCCGATACTCCACAGGGGAATCCGGCTTAGGATCAATCATGTCCATTTGTGGGGGGCCACCATCAAGATGAATATGGATAATAGCCCTTCGTGAGGACCCAACACCTGCATGCGCTTCTGCCCTGAGAACATCGGCAAGACCAATGCCACCAATTCCAAGTGCTCCCGCCTTCAAGAAACTTCTTCTCGAAACGCCATCACAGTGCCTGAAACGCGCTCCCTCAACAGTCAGCATAAAAAAGAAATAACCTTTACTTACAATTCTTGCAAGTCATCCAAACCTAGTTACCCATTCATCATCAAGGAAAAATCAACGAAGCATTTTTTATCCAGTAAAATCGATTACATGCCGACGAAGGCAAAAAACCGGTTCATATATTTACTGTATTACCTTATGGTAACCAGCTCCAAGCAATAGGTTCTCATGAAAAAAACTCTGCTCACTGTTATCGCAACCGCAGCCTTAGCTCCCGTTTTACTGGCTGACACCAAGGAAACTCCGCGCGGAGGCAGCTACGACATGCGATTCAGCCAACATGAAGAACGCCTGGGTTCATTTATCAATAATAAGGTTCTTTTTTCCCTGCCCGGCAGTAAAGACGGTAAAATCCATCACTCCCGCAGGGCTTTGCTTGTCGAGAAGCGCTACATAATCTTCCTCGAAAACAGTTCCACATCCGGCATTCATTGGCAGGGCGAAAACAAAGAAATGCCTATTTTTCTAACCCACCCGGAAGGAGAAAAAATCCAGACCAAAGAAAATTCGTTACTGCAACAACTTATCCTGAATGAAAGCAGCAAGAATAGCCCGGAAAACATTGTTATTATACCTTTAATGCAGGGAATAAAGGTGAACGGGATTACGGGAAAACCTGGACTGAATCTTGCAACTGGCATCAGCCAGCACATGGCTGTTGCCCAAAGCTCCGGGGAAACTGACAGGATTTTCTGGGGACTTAACGGAAAGCCAGTTACAACCAGCAACTCCTACTGGGCAATCGATGCACACAGGGCTATTATTCGTGAATACAAAAAGGGAAACACTCAGCTTGTTGCCATTGGAAGTCACCAAACATCTAAGAGTCGGGTCGCGACCCGTTTCGTGAGCCTTGAGATCGAGGGGCAAAATGCAGGTATTGAAGGCATCATTTCAAGGCCTCTGAAGGATTCCATGAGCAAGGTTGAAGTCACCGAAATGGCCGGGCACTACTTCGCCGAAAAGGGGGGCACTCTTCGCCTTCAATTTGGCTTACCCACCCAGAGCTCCAAGCAAAAGGACACACGGCTACTGGCTTTCTGGAAATTTGATGAAGGTAAAGGTGCCAAATGCAATAACCTGAAAGATCCAGACAACAAATCGACCATTATTGGCATCGACACGAAGAAAGCCTGGATTAAGGGCGTTGGCTTTGGCAAAGCCAGTGCAGTAAATCTGGACAGCGGAGGCCACATCCAAACCTCTTTTTCACAAGACATTCAGGGCAACAATTCCATTGCACTTTGGATAAAAACGACTTCAGAAGGGCAGCTTCTCAGTAAAGTGGCTCTAAAGTCAGGGCAACTGCTCCCCGGTTCACGCATGATTCAAGTAACCCCCTCAGGCGAAGTGAAACTAACAGTGTTTAATGGTAAGGAAGAAACCATCTTAAGTGAGACCAAGGTCAATGATGGAAAATGGCATCATATTGCTTGGACTGTCACTGAACAAGAAGATGAGGGAATGAGGACAAAGCTTCATGCACAACACCGACTGTATATTAATTCAAAACTTCAAGGACAACTCGAACTCAAACGTGCACATGACACGGAACCGATCAACTCTAAGTTGGTGATCGGAAAGGCGCTTATCTACAAGAAAGATGAAAAAAATGTAGCGATTACCGGCTTCACCGGAGCCGTAGACAATCTGCGAATATACAACTTCCCGCTCAACGAAAAACAAATCAGCGGATTTCACTCGGTGGGCACGAAAATATCCCCCTTCGTGATCACCTCCATACCAAAGAAAACTATCCACGTTGGTGAGCGCTTTAACTACGCAGTCAAGT
>CALCSP010000007.1 GCA_937893785.1 uncultured Verrucomicrobiales bacterium | reverse complement strand
GCGCCCGAAGCGCCCACTTTTCCCACTTGGCCTCCAGTTCCTTGACCCTTTCAGGATGCTCCCCGGCCAGATCATTCTGCTCGGATCGATCATTGTCCATGTCGTAAAGCTGCCAAGGATGCAACTTGGCATTGCGCCCTGAATCCCCGTATCTAACCAGCTTCCACTTTCCATCACGGATCGCCCCGTTGAGGTGATGGTCAAAGTATAACGCATCCTTGCGCTCCAGTTTTCGTCCACCAAAAGCCGGCCTTAGACTGATTCCCTCAAGGGGCTGAATCTGGTTTCCGTTAAACTCCCTCACCGCCTTGATTCCGGCAACATCCACGCAGGTTGCCATGAGGTCGATGAGGTGACCGGGCTGATACTCGATGCTTCCGTTCAGCTTTGATTCAATACCCTTTGGCCAGTGAACGATAAAAGGTGAGGATATTCCCCCCTCATGGGCAAAGTGCTTGTATTCACGAAACGGCGTGTTGGACACATTCGCCCAGCCTCGGCCAACACCTGTATAGCTGTCCTCCGGGCCGGCCATCGCATCCGGACCATTCTTCACCGGGCGGCCATCACGTGTCTGCATCGGCGGCCAAATCTTGGTTTGTAGTCCATCCCGCCCCAGCGGTTTATAATCCGTCCGGTATGGCCTTTTGGGCTTGTAGCGGCCATATCCCTCTGCGCAAGCCCCATTATCCTGTAAGTAGAAAATGAGGGTGTTATCCAGTTTCCCCTGCCGATCAAACTCATCGACAATACGTCCGATTCCCTGATCCATGTTGTCAATCATTGCGGCATAGACTTCCATGTTGCGAATGTCCCATTGCTTATTGGGTGCCTTTTCCCAATCATCAGACTGTTTGGAGAGCTTGGCATCTTTCTTGATGAGCCCCGACTCCTTGAGACGCTCAAAGCGCTGGGATCGGATATGCTTGAAACCCTTATCATACACCCCCTTGTATTTGGCGATGTCACGGGGCAACGCATGCAACGGCCAGTGGGCAGTTGTATAGGATACATAGAGGAAGACCGGTTGATCCGGAGACTCGTTGGCATGTTCCTTCAGAAACATCACCGCATTATCACTGATGGCGTCGGTGTAATAATACGTCTTGGGCTGATATTTCTCATCATTGACCGGGGTAATGAACTGGTTGCCCCTGCATAAAGTTGCCGGGTCAAAGAAGCTGCCCGCTCCAATGATGGTTCCATAAAACTTCTCAAACCCGCGCTGTAAAGGCCAGTTCTCCTTTGGCCCTGATGGACGCACATGTTTCGTGACGTGCCACTTGCCACTCATGTAGCTGCGGTAACCACCTGTGCTTAATGCCTCGGCAATAGTCACCACGTCACGGCCCAGTTCTCCTCGGTATCCCGGCAACTTGTTATCCCCGGTCATCAAGCCAATCCCGGCCTGATGCTGATACATCCCCGTCAGCAGCGATGCCCTCGTCGGGCAACAGCGTGAAGTATTGTAAAACTGGGTAAAGCGCAGCCCGTTGGCGGCCAACTTATCCAGTTGAGGGGTTTTAATCTCACTGCCATAGCACCCAATGTCCGAAAACCCCATGTCATCAGACATAATGATCACAATATTGGGTTTTTCTGCCGCCTGCAGATCAACGGAAGGGTAAATACATGAACCGGCTAGAATCGCCATGGCGACTGGCAAAGAAGGTAATTTTAAGGGAATTCTCATCAGAAAAAAGGAATATGGATTAAACCGGCTGGGTTTTCCTGCTACCGGCCCGGAAAATTGGTGAATTAAGCTTCGAGCTGGAGTGTGCCAATGAATGATGCAGACTGCAATCCCAATGCCATCCTTTTCCGTTCAACCGCAATTGAATGGTCCCCACCCTTGCCCGCAATCACGGCCGTGAACTGCTGCTAAGAAAGCAGCAGAAAGTGGACTGAAGGCCACCATTCTTCCGCTACAGCAATCACCAAGAAAACAGGAAAAACTCCAGTAAATTGCTGATAATCAATTTCAAACAATCAAACTTATCGTGGGCTTGGCAGTGGTCCCGTGTAGGGACGCGGATTTTTCGGGGCAAGTGCCCCGAACATGACCACGGCCGGGGTAATGGTCTCACTGACAGTGAACTCAGTCTGCCCTGGCCACTGATCGATATCGTAGTAGGAATACAGGAGAGGGATCGCATCCACTGCCGGAGTGGGCGGGTAAATGCCGGTAATCCAGCTCTTGCCGCTGGACGGCCCGTAAACCCAGATTCCCGGCAGATATTCCTCCAGCTCATCATTCATGGATTCAAGGTATTCAGGATGAAGCAGGTGACGCTGCCCCAAACCGGAGCATTGAACCTGCCCCATGGGATTGGCGCCCAGGGCGACATCGGCAGAAGCAGAGAGCAGGTCATAGTATTTTTGCTCCCCGGTCATCTTCCACATCAGTGCCATCCACCAGGCCTGTGCCGTGGATGCCGTCCCGTGCCCGACTGGAGCCCATGGGTGCTTAAAATGGATATATCCCTTCTTCAGGGTAAAGGCATTGACCGCCCATCCAACCGCATCCATGCACCCCTTCTTGAGCTTGTCCCGAAAAGCCTGATCCAGACCCGGCAAGTCGGGTGCAATGGTATTGAAGGTATAGGCAAGACTGATATTGCTCAGGTAATCAAGCTTGGCATTCTTAAGTGTCGGCAGTCGGTCAATCGTCGCAGAATAACCCGGCTCTCCCGTGGTATGAAGCAACTCAGCGGCTGCTTCTGCTATAACAATCTCATCAGATAGGTTGGAAGGCGGAAATTTCCTGATGCCGCAGG
>CALCSP010000006.1 GCA_937893785.1 uncultured Verrucomicrobiales bacterium | reverse complement strand
TTGTTCTGGCGCTTAATTATTATCCGGGGAAGGATTTTTCAGCTCCGCTGACAGGCATCGGCAATGCTGGACGATTTGCCCGCTACGCTCTAGGTCGTGATTATCACCTAGTGATTGACAAGAAACTCAAGGCTTTTTCCCGGCAACTTGAAGCATTGGGAGGTGAGCAGCGTTTTTATGTTGATTACGGGCCCATTCTTGAAAGGGATTTTGCTACGGATGCAGGGATGGGCTGGAGTGGCAAAAGTACGATGCAGATCCATCCGAAGCTGGGAACTTGGTTTTTTCTCGCGGAATTGGTGACCACGCTCGTTCTTCAGCCTGATTCGCCAATGCCTGACCGGTGTGGAAAATGCACGGCTTGCGTGGACTGCTGCCCGACTGACGCGATTACTTCCCCACACCACTTGGATGCGCGTCGATGTATATCCTACTTAACTATTGAGCACCACGGTCCAATTCCTGAGGAGTTTCGTGAGGCAGTCGGAGACAGGGTTTTTGGGTGTGATGATTGTCTTGAGGTGTGTCCATGGAACCGATTTGCTGAGTCTTCCAGAGAATCCAAATTTGCTGCTAGGGAATATATTTCCTGGCCGTTACGTGATTTTCTTTCCTTAGGTGATGAGGATTTCCGGGTTTTATTCAGCCAGTCTCCGGTGAAGCGTATTGGTCGGGAGCGTTTCTTGAGGAATGTCTGTGTAGCACTTGGAAATGCGGGTGATGAGTCTGACCTACCCGCGCTGACGGATGCGCTACGGGTTGAAGGGCAACTGATTGCCGAGCATGCCCGCTGGGCGATAGACCGCATACAAGCAAAGGCAAATTTGGTGCCTTAATTAGCAAATATTCGCGTGGCATACCAATAATCAAAGGATTGCTGTTACCTTGCAATTCCATGTTGTTTGAACGATCTTATCGATCCAACCCTTTGTATTTTCAGTGTTCCCCCGACTGAGTTCACCGGTTTTTCGCCGTTGTTGCATTTTTCACCAGTTTGCTCCGGTGATCTGGACATGGTGTTTCTGTATTACGCACATCTTTGCAGTTCCCAATGCTGCTGATGATACTTATGTGTTGACTGAAGATCGTGTCCTTTCCGTAGTATCCGGTCCCGTATTTGTTGAGAATTTTGATGGTGTGGGTCCCGGTGCTTTTGCTGGTCAATGGTTGATACTGGATCGCATCGAGAATCAAAATGGCAGAGGGGATGATTATCCGGTGGACAACTCAGGCAGGGCTTGGAACGCACCAGATTTTGACCCGGAGACCTCCACGGTGACACCATGGTTCAGGGCTCCGGTGCCGATTCAGTCAGGAAACATTGACGGATTTTCCGGCCTTGATGACCTATTATTCGGCATTGACCAAGCAGCTAATGGGCAGAATCTGGTGACGACATATCTGTTTAGAAACACGTTTGCTCTGAGCGCAGCCGAAGCCTTGCTGGAATCCTGGCAACTCGAATACCTTATCGATGACGGCATTGCCGTATACGTAAACGGAACCGAGGTTTTTCGCTCGGCCTCATTACCTGCTGGGCCACTTACAACCCAGACGTTTACTACGAGTTCGGTGGCTGATGAGTCCGTATACCAGACGGACACTATAAACCTTAGTGGTCTGCTTTTGGAGGGTAATAATTCTATAGCTGTGGAGCTTCACCAGGCGACTATCGAAAGCAGCGATGTCGGCTTTGACATGATTCTTCGACCTTCACCAGGCGGGGAAGGGGCACTCGTGCATGCGGATGACCCGTTTCCGGAACCTTTTAATACTTCGGAACCTGATTTTTCTGCGAGTGATATCCTTCCAGAGGGAGGATTTGAGGGCAGTGCGGGTGGACGCGTCCGTGTCGGTGGGGGTCCACAGGGGCGGGACACGGTCTCGTCCGGATCCCTCCGGGTGCCTATTACACTGGAAAATCCTGCTACACTAGAGGTCAGTTTTCGCTATAGGCTTTTAATGGATGCAGGCTATGAGCCTGATGAATACAGCACGATTCTTTTTGCTGCAGCCGGTGAATTATTTGGCGAGGCAGGCAGTGATGAGGTTTTCCGGATTACTGGGGATGGAAACGGCGGAGGCAATGATGATTCAGGTTGGCGCGTATTCAGTGCTGAGGTGTCCCTGCCTGCGGGTATCCATAATCTTGATTTTGGGGTTTATAACAATGCATCTACCACTCCTGGTGAAGTCACGGATGCCCTGTTTGATGACATCCTTGTGGAGGTGGCAGGGGAAGGAGTTAATGGTGGACTAATTGTCAATGATAGCGGTGAGGGCACGTTGGTGGCTTCCGTGGCTAGTGAGCCCGCCAACGGAGTGCTTGTTCTTAATGGTGATGGGACATTCTCATATGCTCCTGCAAACAACTTTTTCGGTCTTGATTCCTTCACTTATACTTTGACTGATGATACCGGAAGCTCGGATTCTGCGACGGTAAGCCTTGATGTTCTGCCGGTTAATGATCCGCCGGTGGTTGGAGACTTCGAGGTAAATGCAACAGAGGATAATATATTGAATATACAGCCTGTCCCGGGACTAGCGGAACTGGCTTCAGATGTGGAGAATGATCCGTTAACTTTTGTGATCGACGGGGATGTTTCATCCGGGGATCTCAACCTTAATCCGGATGGCAGCTTTGAGTATACTCCAGAGAGGGATTTTTTTGGGGTGGACAGTTTTACTTATCTCGCCAACGACGGTACAGATGTTTCGGCTCCGGCGACTGTCACGATAAGAGTTGCATCCGTCAACGACGCTCCGCTTGCTGAGGATGACACCTATTTTACCGGAGAGAATATCCCCCTTACTGTATCACCGGTAGGGCTTTCGCGACCGGTTCGGGTTCTTAATGAGGATTTCAATACTGTTGCAGGAGCATCTCTTTCCGGGGTAACCACTCTGGAACTGGCTAGTGGTTTTACCGGTATTGGTGGCGAAAGTGGATTTTCCGGCAGTTTTTTGCGTAACCGCACTTCCGGTAACCCTGCGGAGAGTACGTCAGTGATCATTAACAACCTGCCTCCTCATAATCGGGTTTCTCTGTCGTTTATTCTTGCGGTTATTGACTCCTGGGACGGTGACAGAAATGGAGGAGATTTTTTCAATGTCATTGTTGATGGACAAAGCATTTTTACCCACACTTTTGATAATGCCGGGCAGGGCGGTGTTCAGAGCTACGATCCCGCTCCGGGAGTGGAACTTGCTCGTTTGCAGGAACTGGGTTTTTCCGAGGGAAGCTTATACCGGGACTCAGCCTATGACATGGGTAATGAGCCCGCTTTGCAGGGGATCGAGCATACTGCAGATAGTATCACTATTGAGCTATTTGCTAACGGAGGTGACTGGGAGGGGGGGGATGATGAGTCTTGGGCCATTGACAATCTCGAGGTCAACGTTTACACGGCGGTTGCCTCTGAGTTGATTGCTGCCGGGGCGGTATGGAATTACTTGGATGATGGCAGCGATCAGGGTCGCGAATGGATTAGTCCGGATTACGATGATAGCCAGTGGGCAAGTGGTCCCGCTCAACTGGGATACGGTGACGGGGATGAGGCAACCATTGTGCGATTTGGTGAGGATGCCGATGAGAAACACCCGACGACCTACTTCAGGCATCGCTTTCGCGTCGACAATCCAATGGAGTTTGAGTCACTTGGAATTCGGCTACTTCATGACGATGGGGCAGCCGTATATATTAATGGCTTTGAGGTAGTGCGGTCGAATCTTTCGGAGGGTGCCCTTTTCAGTGATTTTGCCCCTGCTACTTCCCCCGGGGAAAACAATTTCTTCTTCTTTTCCGCAGATGCATCTCTTCTCGTGGCTGGCGAGAATATTATTGCTGTGGAGATACATCAGGTTTCGGAAACAAGCTCAGATATCAGTTTTGACCTTAGTCTTGAAGGGCGAAGGCCTGATATATTTGGGGTTATCAGTAATGATAGCGATGTTGAGGGCGATGCGTTGAGCGCTAGTCTGCTAGTGCAACCAAGTAATGGTGAGGTGATCCTAAACGAGGATGGTAGCTTTGCCTATGTGCCTGGTCTAAACTTTGAGGGTCTAGACAGCTTTACCTATGCCCTTTCGGACGGGAGCCTTAAGGATGAGGCTACCGTTTTTATCAATGTGGCTCCCGGCGCGAATGATTTCCCGGTGAGTGCACCTGACAACTTCAGAGTTGACGAGGATGGGCGGCTCATTGTCTCCGGGGCATTTGGCCTGCTGGCCAATGACTTGGACCCGGAAGGAGAGCCACTTTCGGCGCTGATTGAATCCCTACCTGAAAATGGTTCGGTGAGCGTTGATTCGGATGGTGCTTTTATCTATACCCCCGAAGCGGATTTCAATGGTTTGGATACGTTCACCTACCGGGCATACGACGGTGTCAATGCATCGCTGCCGACTGTCGTTAACATCGAGGTTACCATGGTCAATGACGCTCCTTTTGCAGGGGATGATGTTTTTCTTGCTGTTCCCGGAATGCCGTTGGATGTCGCGGTGCCCGGGGTCCTTGCCGGAGACTTTGATATTGATGGAGATGTCTTGCAGGCAGAGCTTGTCAGTCAGGTGAATTCTGGCGTTTTGGTGCTTGAGCCTGGAGGTGCGTTCCGGTTTTTGCCTCAAGAGGGATTTACCGGGCAGGTAAGTTTCAGTTATCGGGTTACTGACGGATTGCTTAGATCTGCACCAGCCAGAGTTGTTATCAATGTGAATACACCTCCTGTTGCCAATACTGATCATTTTGAGCTTAATGAGGATGAAAGTTTTTCGATTCTTGCCGCATTCGGTCTGCTATCCAATGACAGTGATGCGGAAGATGATAACCTCACTGCGATTTTGGCGCAGGCGCCAGCTAACGGATCCATCCAGATTCGCCCGGATGGCAGTTTAACCTATATTCCCGATCAGGATTTTAATGGCGTTGACAGCTTTACCTATACCGCGAATGACGGTTTACAGAATTCGCTTCCCGCACGGGTTGATTTTTCTGTCGTCGCCGTAAATGATGCTCCTGTTGCTAGGGATGATGAGTATGGTGTGGTTATCGGTGAGGGCATATCCATTACGCCAAAAGACGGTGTTCTTGCCAATGACAGGGATGTCGAGAATGACCCGCTCAGCGCTACCCTGCTGAATTACTCCGGGGATGGTAATCTGGTCCTTAGAGAGGACGGTTCGATTGACTATATGCCATCTCCTTCATTTTCCGGGGTCGACTCGTTCACCTACATAGCTAGCGCCGCGGGTCAGACTTCTGCAGTGGCGACCGTTGAGTTGTTGGTGGGACCGGCTTCTGGGGCATTGGTCATCAGTGAGATCATGTTTCACCCTGCTTCCGGTAATGAGGATGAGGAGTATATCGAACTGCGAAATACCAGTGACGGGCCGCTGCCATTGCTGGGGTGGAAGTTTACCAGCGGCGTGGATTTCGAATTTCCTGAGATTGTTATTCCGCCTGGGGGCTATCTGGTTGTGGCTGCTAATCCACAGGTCTTTATTTCCACTTATGGAGAAGTTGATCTTTTAGCAGGACCATGGCGGGGGCAACTTAGCAACAGGGGTGAGCGGATCCGTATACTGGATTCCCTTGGCAATGAGGCTGATGATCTTGCCTATTCCGATCAGGGGGACTGGGCCAGAAGGCGGGCGGAAGATGATAATGGAATACTTAGTGGTGAAGAGGGCTGGAAATGGGAAAGTTCTGCCGATGGAGGGGGGGGCTCCCTGGAACTTATTAATGACGCATTGTCCAACAAATATGGGCAGAACTGGTCATCCGCATCCCCGCCTTCGCCCGGTGCAGTGAATTCGGTTGCCTCCAGTGACACAGCACCATTGGTATGGAAGGTTCAGCATCTTCCCGCCATTCCTCGCAGTGGGCAGAACGTGACGGTAAGTGCGCAATTCATCGATAATGATGATAATGAAATGACTGGTATGCTGCATTGGAGGGTTTCAGAACGAAATCCAGGTCAGTTCAATGTAGTGCCGATGCGCGATGATGGCAGTCAAGGGGATCTCTCTGCAGGTGATGCAACCTTTTCTGCGGTGATTCCAGGCCAACCTGCAGATACGGTCATAGAGTTCTATGTGGAGTCGGCTGACGGTGAGAATTCCCGCACCTGGCCAGCTGCTAGTGATGACGAGGGACGTCAGCAGGCCAATGCTCTTTTTCAGTTTGATGATGAGGTTTATGAGGGTAACCAGCCGATTTATAGACTGGTCATGCCAGTGGAAGAGGATGAGGCTTTCCGCTTTGGGGAATTCAATGCCGGCAGTGATGCGCAGAAGAACGTGACCCTGATTGCCCGTCAGGGCAGTGATATCGATGTGCGCTATCAATGTGGCCTTCGTATTCGTGGTGCAGGTAGCCGGAGTCGCAATCCTCGCAATAACCGCCTGAATATACCGCGGGACCGGGCATGGAACGGAGTGACGAAGATTAACCTGAATACCCAGTTTATTTATCTGCAGTTGCTGGGTTCAAAGCTTTCGATCGCGTCAGGAATTGAGGCGGCTGCAGCGAAACCGGTTCAATTGCGGCAAAATGGAGTTAATCGTGCGCAGGATAACCAGAATGCCCGCCGTTATGGATCCTATCTGCATGTTGAGGCCATCGACGGGGACTGGGCCGGGGTGCATTACCCTCTGGACTCGGCTGGCAATATTTACTCAAAGGGTCGGCCAGATGTGAAGTGGGATGTCCGCTATGCTGATGATGGAGTATCACCGGATGCTGGGGCATATCGCGGAGATGGCTGGTCAAAGGGATCTAATGAATCGGCTGATCAATGGGATGATTTGCATGAGCTTTTCATCACCATGAACAGAGCATCGGGACAGGAGTATTTTGGGCAGATCTCAGGAGTGGTTGATGTGGAGCAATGGGCACGATGGTTTGCATTTATGACGATCGTTCTGAGTCGAGAGACCAACTTATCCAATGGGACTGATGATGATTACAAGTTCTACAGGGGGGTGGAGGATCCGAGATTTAAGCTGGTTCCACACGATTTTGATACGATTTTCGGCCTTGGTGACACGTCAGCCAACCCTGAGTCCACCCTTTTCCCTGCGGTGACAAATTTTGCTGGGCAGACTTTTCCTCCCTTGAATGCCTTCTTCAATGACGCTCGCATTGTCCGCCTTTACTACAGGGAACTTAGGGTGCTTCTGGAAACAGTTTTTTCCAAAAATCGCTTTGATGCCACTGTGATCAATTCTCTAGACTGGGTTCCAGAGGATACCGGGATTCGTGAAGAAATTATCCAGTTCATGGATACAAGGCGGGCTCACATTCTTGAACAGATTCCGAATAATTTTAGTGTGGGGAGTAGCCTTAGTGTTTCCGAAGGGTTGCCCCGGACTGATCAAGCAGAGGATACTGGCCTAAGCGGGACGGTTGATGCCGGGCGCACGTCGGAGGTGCGCGTAAACGGCATAAGGGTTCCGGTTAATTCCCGTGACGGCACCTGGCAAGTAGGTTCAGGTATTGAAGAGATACTTTTTCAGGCCGGAACTAATTGGCGCTACCTAGATGAT
>CALCSP010000005.1 GCA_937893785.1 uncultured Verrucomicrobiales bacterium | reverse complement strand
TGGGTCATTGTCATCAGGGTCATGGTAAACCCATTCGACGGTTCCGGTATTGGTTTGAATGCCGGAGCCATTGTTCCTGGTGATATCAAGCGGTGTGTTGTTGGAGAGTAATACTTCCCACGTTTCCGACCCACTCGAGCCTATCACATTGCGACTTGTGTCTTTGGCAGCAAATTTCTCGACTCCCCGTTGAACAAATCGCATTTGCTCATAGCCGGTGAAAAGATCCTGGGCAGGGTTCTCAAAGAAACGATCTTTTGGAGGGGGATTATCCCTTTTATCACTACCTTGGGAGCCAAGTCCCATGTCAGAGTTAATGTCGATGCCGCCATCAAGTTTCATCAGGATGTTGGCACAGGAGCCGTCAGCTCTAGCCACCAGCCGGAGGTCAGTGCCATTGGTAATTCTGGGAATGCGCACTGTATGTGCATAATTTTCATCCCCATTCCTGCCATCTATTCGGTTGTGATCGATCCATGGTGCTCGCTTATTTTGCTGATATATTTCGATTGGCCTGTTGTCTGGATCTCCTTGCCAGATCGATGATATTTGCGGGTTATCCCAGGAAAAGGCAAAGTAACCGCCTGCAGGAACCACGGGGAAGTTTCCGCTATCATCACGTAATCGCTTATCGTTACCTACATTGACCCTGAAGGAGCCGCCATATTCTGAGTAATTGCGCAGCCTTGCTCCAGTTGGGAATCCAGTGATCACGGGTCGTGCCTGTCCGGATGTAAAGTTGCGTCCCATCATAAGCATGACCACGGTGCCATCCTCGTCGCTCATGGTTGTGTTTTCGCGCTTATCGCGCATTTCCCATGCCGCAAAGTCCTTGTCATTCCAGCGTGCGACCTGCTGACCGCGTACGAAATCGCGTCGTACTTTCAAGGGGCCGGTGACCCAGCGTTGGCCATATTGCCCAAGGAAGGGAATATACGAGGGCTTAGGGAAGTAGGAGGGTGCTCCTTCAATATTGTAACCATCAGTGTAGACGATGGGTAATCCCTCTCGGGTCAGCATATACTGGTGCACGGCAGGTCGTATGGATCCATCCATGTAATTGTTATCATGAGAGAGGGCATAACTGACACCGATTGTGGTTCCGATAGTGCCTTTTCCTGGTTGGTCATAACCAGAAAGGCTGTTGCCTATACCGTTAAAGCTGCCAATGAAATTGAGGAAATCCTCATTGGCTACCCGCATGCCTGAATTAAGGTAAGGAGGCCATGCAGGAGGGGTGCCAAGATGTTCGCCGAAGAGCAGTGCATCGTCGCGGGCTAATGTATTTAGGAAAACGCTGTCACGGTGATTCCCCCAATCAGTATGACCGCGAGATATGTTGAATTGTTCCTGTATTTGTCCGTTGTATCCCCAATTGGAATAATCTTTGTCGGCTCCATCGAGCTTACCGAAGAAGTAATCAGGGACATGCTTTACGGCATCCAGACGGAAGCCATCAGCCTTGGCGATGTCAACAAACCACCTTACTTGCCGGAAGAGCATCTGGTTGACGTCCTCCTCAACTGGATTGCCCATATTGTATACCGAGTCGCCAAATCCCCAATCGAGGTTTCGGCGGGTGGGGGTGTCCGGGTCTATTCCGGTATCGCTGAAAGGTTCAGAAGTTTCGCCAATGTTATGTTGCCCATCTCCATTGATATCATCCCAATCAAAACGGCCATTGCCTGCACCTTTTTTCTGTAGTCCGTAACCGGTATCTTCAAATGGCTCCTTGTCGGCAAAAGTAAAAACAGGGTCGCCTTTGAAATTGTTTGCTACCGGAAGATCGGTATCCAGATAGTATTCTGTTTTCCCCGGATGTCGAATGCCCCGCCATTTCGGGTAATCATTGTTCTCGAGGAGTCCTTGTGCGTCGAAGGATGTGTTCCAGTCCTCCTGCGCAATATCCCAACTGAATGGGTTGCGGTTAATGACTTGCCATTCATCATTCCAGTTGATTGAGTCACTGAATTTTCTCCAGTATCCATTTTCACGGCCGATGTGAAAATCCTCGGGTACAAACCCCGGTAGTCCGGGAAAGAGTTCGCCGGGTTGCGTTTGGCTATCGAGAGGGCCTCCTGTATGCGCCATCACATTATCAAAGTAGATCTTCAAGGCGAAGCGGTGGGCGACTTGAATCAGTGAGAGGAGATCTGCCCGAGTCCCATATCGGGTCGACCTTGTTCCCATTTGGTCTTTGTCCCCGAGGTCAAATCGGTCAAAGGTGTCAAATCCCACAGAGTAGGTGCCGGATGCTCCCTTAAATGGGGGGGGTAACCAGAGGGAGGAGTAACCTGCCTCTGCAATTTCCGGGATGCGCCGTTCTATTTCTTTCCAGGAGGTGTTGAAATATTGAAGAATAACCTCTTTGCCGTGTAGCATTGAGGTGCTGAGGAACAAGATTACCAGAATAATTGGCAATCGGTGAGGTTTTAACGACTCAGGCATTGAGGGGTAGTTTTATTCTCGATCATAATGTCCGTGGTGTCCAGATACTGATTTACCCGCTTTTCTAATGAGAATTGATCAATGGTTGGACTTTGCTTTTTAAATACTCATATTCCATGGGAATGAAGTTCCCATTAGTTACTTGTGTTATTTTCTTTTGTGTCGGGTCTTCCTGCGTTGCAGGCGACTGGCCAAGATTTCGTGGTCCAGACGGCAACGGTCATTCTACGGCTATTGAGGTTCCGTTGAAATGGAGCGCGAAATCCAATGTGAAGTGGAAAGTCGCCGTGCCCGGAAAAGGCTGGTCTTCACCGGTTCTCTTTTCAGGTAGGATTTACCTGACTGCTGCCGTGGCTAATGGGGATGATCAGGATGCTAACGGTGTCGATCGTCAACTTCGCGCACTTTGTCTTGATGCAGCATCTGGAAACATTATCTGGGACACTCTGGTTTTCAGGCAGGATGGAGAAAGGGCTCCTCGGATCCATAAGAAAAACTCACATGCAAGTCCGACGCCAACTGTTGAAGATGGGCGTGTTTATGTGCATTTCGGGCATATGGGAACCGCATGCCTTGACCTTGAGGGACAAGTGGTTTGGAGGCAGGAGGACCTGGCGTATCCACCGTTGCACGGCAATGGTGGTACACCTGTTCTTTTTGAAGACCTCCTCATTTACAGTGCGGATGCTTCAAGTAATCCCTTTATTGTAGCTCTGGATAAGAAGACAGGAAAAGTAATCTGGAAGAAAAATCGTTCTAAGACGCCTGCATCAAGAAAGTTTTCATTTAGTACGCCAACAGTGGTTAAGACGCCTGCCGGGGCACAACTTATCAGTCCTGCAAGTGGAGCGGTCTTTGCTTACAATCCAGCAAGCGGTGAGGAGTTATGGAACGTCAAATACGGACAGGGTTATTCGGTTATCCCCAAGCCTGTAATACATGGAAACATGGTTTTTATCGGTACAGGTTATGATAAGCCGAATGTCCTGGGTATCCGGATCGATGCACAATCAAAGGGGGATGTGACAGAGAGTCACCTTGAGTGGACAATTTCTAAACGCGCTCCGCACACTCCTTCAATGCTCATTGTTGACGGATTGCTTTACTTTATTTCCGATGGTGGCATTGCCAGTTGCGTGGAACCCGGGACGGGTTCCGTTATCTGGCAGGAACGCGTTGCCGGTCCTATGTCAGCATCACCAGTTCATTGTAGAGGCTATATCTACTTTCTTGATGAAACGGGGGTTTGCAGTGTCATCCGTGCAGGAAGGAAATTTGATATCCTTGCAAAAAACGATATCGGTGAGCGCTCATTGTCCTCAATGGCAATGGATGACGGGAGTATTTACTTGCGTACCGAGAAGCACCTATTCCGCATAGGGGATTAAAGGAGCAGGTTTGACAGGCTAGAGCTTGTAGTATTCCTCCCATCCTTTTCTCGGAGGGGGGCCTTCCAGCAACGCATCTGCAATCTTATTGTTGGTGATCCGCTTGGTCTTGAGGTCAAAGTGAAGCTCTCCACCCAGTCTTTGGGCGATGACACCGAGGCAGAACACTTGGCTCAAAACGCCTGAGATGTGAAATGGGGAGCGTGTCTTTTCCTCGCCCTTAGCGCCGAGCACGAAGTTCATGAAGTGGTTTGAGCCTCCTCCGAACTTTGGCAGACTGCTTGCAAGGTCCTTCATTTTATCCTCAGGAATGATTCGTAAAGGGCTACCGTGCGAAGTGCCTTTGAAGGTTAGATCTTTTCCATAAATAACTTTCCCGTTATTTTCGAGTCTACGCCCTTTTTCGAGTTCCTTTGGAGGTGCAGGTTTGTTACGGGTGCCGTCATACCAACGCACCTCGCAGGGCGGTTCGCCCTCCCTAGCTGGGAAGTCAAACTGTATTGTTGTTCCCATTGGGAAGATCAGGTTTCTTACTCCTTCACGGTGGACGGCTGTTATCTTTTCGGGAAGACCGAGTTTCAAGAAGCGGTGTGCGGTATCAAGGATATGTGGCCCCCAGTCTCCAAATGCTCCATTGCCGTAATCATACCAGCTACGCCAGTTTCCGGGGTGTAGGTATTTGCTAAATGGGTGCGCGGGTTTTGTACCTAGCCATGTGTCCCAGTCCATTCCCTCAGGCATTTTTTCGCCGGTTTGCCACTCATCAAATTTCCACGGGTGCCACCTTCTCCCGGAGTTCATGTATGAGGTGATTTTACTTACATCCTTTATGACACCTGCTTCTTTCCATGCCTTGAACTGATGATAATTGGCGCCGGAGTGCCCCTGATTACCCATTTGACAGGAGACTTTGTATTTTTTCTCGGCGGCAATCATCAATTCAATTTCCTGAAAGGTGTGTGCCAGTGGCTTTTCTACATAGCAGTGAACACCCTCTGACATCGCACGCATCGAGATGGGAAAATGAGCATGATCAGGAACACCTATCGTACAGGCATCTATTTCCTTTCCCATTTTATCGAACATCTTTCTGAAGTCCTTGAATTTTGGGGATTTGCTGAATTTTTTCTCGAGATTGGCAGTATGCCCAGTGCCCAGTGCCACATCACAGAGTGCAACCGGATTGACCAGCTTGGTGTTATAAACATTGTGGGCATCGCCAGCTCCCTGAGCACCGCATCCAATGAAGGCGACATTTACCTTTGAGTTGGCACCGATTACGCGACCGGGTATCAAGCTGAATACAGAGCTTGCTGCAGCGGCCTGTGTGAATTTTCTACGTGTCAGATTTTTATTCATGGATTGTTTTGCTATATATTTACTACCGACTTTCGGTTATTCTTTCAAACTGATTTTTCCAAGCTGTCAGGTGTGCGTCCCAAGTCAGTGGTAGAACGGTTTTTCTGGCCTGCTGGCCGATAGCGGAAAGATTGCGATGGTTGATAGCTTGTATGACCAGTTCTTTGAGTGCTAAGTGGTCATGTGGGTCTTCCAGTAACCAGCCATTATTGCCATTTTCGATAAATTGTCTCGCCCCATCTGCGCAAGAGATGATACCGGGCAAACCGCAGGCCATGCTCTGCAGCACCGTGTTTGCGCAGGCATCATAGAACGTCGGATGAACAAAGAGGTTGGCGGCCTGATAAAGGTGTTTGATGTCATCAAGGCCGGAAAACAACTGAATCGTTTCCTGCATTTTGATAGGTAAGGATCCGGTGAACCTTTTGATTGATGGTCCCGCAATCCACAAATGTGCACCGGTTTGTCTGTGTATTTCAGGCCATGCTGCCATGAGGGTAGCAAGACCTTTTCTACGGTGCGAGCGTGCGGCAAAGAGAATTACAGGTATTTCATCATCTATGCCAAGGGATTTGCGCAATTCTGCACTTTGATCGTTATGGTCCGGTGGACTGTAATATGCGGCATCTACTGCAGTATGGATTATGGTGATGGCTTCAGGATTGATGGCGTAATTCTCCATTATTTGATCTCTGACCATCGATGAATTGACAATAAAGTGTCTAGTGCGCCCGGAGGTATAGAGGGAACGCTCAAGTTTTAGCTCTAGTTGACACTTTATGCCTCTACGCTTGAAAGGGTTAAGTAGAGGGATGTATGCAGCATGACATCCTGCACCAGCACGGTGCAGATCATGTTGCGTAGTCCGACCAAAACCGATCGTGATATCCACAGGGAGATTAATGATAAGCTTCCTCGCTATGCGTTCAAATTTCATCAGTGCCAGGGTCGAGGAAACTGCTGGCAGATTGACTTTCTGTATGCTTGCCCCCAGAGCCTCGGTTGCGGGGTCTGTTTGGGCAGTGATTACTTGTAATTGGTGGCCGGAATTTATGAGTTCCCGGGCAAACCTGAAAAGGTAAGCCTCCATGCCTCCTGTGGAGATAAACTTCTGATAAATGATGCCAATTTTCACGGAAATCTCGTATTCATGGAGCACTCCCTTCCACGTCTTTTTTGATTGATCGGCATCTTAGCGTTGCAGGGTAAGAGTATCATTGATAATCGAGTTGGTAACCCTAGAAGTGGTTCAATCGCCATGATATGCAAGCCGTTTCCATCGCGTTACCGTCACAAGGTGAATGCTGATGCCGATCATGCTGATTGAAATGATCCATGCCCAGAAACCCACAAGAGTAGAATTAAAAGCTATATTCAACGGATTTTGAAAAAGCCAGTTCTCCTGAGATACTTTGGTGCCTGCAAGAGGCATTAGCAGGGCAGGAGCAGAAAGGCTGAGTGCTAGTGAGCCATTAAATACACCAATGATGGTTTCAGTCCTTGGTCGCTTGCGATAAATCATTACTAGCCAGTATACAACTGCCGAGAGCAGTGTCAGAGATTCGATTGCCATGGCAATGGGGATTTCAATAATGGCCTGCAGGACACTTATTTGATCACCTGCCTTGCCGACCGTATCAAACATAGGTAATGAAAGGCACAGCAGATGGCTGATTATGGCAGTTGCTGTGATATACCTTATGCCCAGCACTTTTTTAGAGTGTATAAAAAGCACTTGAACTGCTGGATGACGGCTATCCTTTGAACTCTAATTTTAAATGTAAGAGCAGCAGTGCGCTTTCCGGATCTATTT
>CALCSP010000004.1 GCA_937893785.1 uncultured Verrucomicrobiales bacterium | reverse complement strand
GTTGAGAATGCTGAAAAATTTGCTGCGGCAGCACCCGACATGGAAAAGCCGGCCGGGATCCCTGGAAGTTATAAAGAGCATATTCGATTGTTGTATGACTTAAGCGCTTTGGCTTTTCAGAGTGACACGACACGTATCAGCACGTTTATGATGGCTCATGATGGAAGTAACCGTAACTTCCGCGAGATCGGGGTGCCGGATGGGCATCACAGCATTTCTCATCATGGCAGAAACAAGGACAAGCTCGAGAAGATCGCCAAGATCGACCGTTTCTATATTGAGCAGTTCGCTTATTTTCTCAATAAGCTCAAGGGAATGAAGGATGTTGATGGAAGTAGCGTGTTGGATAATTCAATGATTGTGTATGGCTGTGGTATTGCTGATGGAGACCGTCATGATCATCATGATCTGCCGGTTCTTCTTGCAGGAGGTGGTGGAGGAAGTCTGGAGCCAGGCAGGCATTTGGATTTTCGCGGTGAGGTACCGTTATCCAATCTCTATGTGACCATGCTGGACAAGCTGGGTTTAGAGGTATCAAAGCTGGGGGATAGCACCGGTGCGCTGCCGCGAGTCTGAAGACAGAGCGGAATAGGGCTTACCTTGCCTGAATGACCTGCTCTACGGTCTCGCAGGTGGGCAGTAATCCTCGCCCGCCAAGCGCTGAGGCATTCAATGCACCTGATGCACTGGCAACCTGTGCGGCTTCTTCAATGTTTCGCCCTGAGTCAAGTGCATGAAGAAAGGCTCCGTGGTAAACATCGCCACATCCTGTTGTGTCCACGGCATCGGCAACAGGATATGCAGGTTGGTGGAAATTGCTTGCCGATCGAGGGTAGATCCAACTGCCGTTTTCACCATCTGTAATGCCCACAATCTGCGCCTTAGGGCAAAGCTCTTGAAGTCCTTGAGCGGCTGCTTGTCTTGAGCTGGCACCGGTGGAGGACATTGCAAATTCTAAGGCAACAATGGCAATATCAGTAACAGCCATCAATGGAATCAGTTCATCCCGAAAGCGGTTTGCGCCACCGTCAAAGGAAAGCAGTGTCCTGCTTCCGGGTTCACTGCATATTTCCGCTGCCCTCATGCAGGCTTCAAGGTGTCTGCCGTTGCAGTGGACAAAACGATGGGAAGTGACCAAGTCACCTTTGATTTCACTTGCTGAGAGCGGACTGGCCGTGCTGCGAACAAATCGAATGGCACGTTCGCCATCTGAGGCCCTGACCCAGACAGAGGCTATCGATGCAGATACTCCGGTAGCTCTCTCTATGTGTCCACATTCAACATTATATCCTTTAAGTTCTTTGAGAATGAGTTCTGACCTCCAGTCATCGCCAAGACGGTCGAGCATGGTCGTCCTTGTTCCCATTGATGAGGCTGCTGCCAGTGCGGTGGCCACCGGGCCGCCACCCATGACCAGTGAGTTATTGGCTTCC
>CALCSP010000003.1 GCA_937893785.1 uncultured Verrucomicrobiales bacterium | reverse complement strand
TTTTTTGCCCCAATGCGGGCTGATTCTAACATCGTGATCAGTGAGATCATGGCGGTGGCCAACTTAAGTTATCCTGATGATGATGGTGAGCCATCTGATTGGATTGAGATTACAAACCAGGGGGGGAGCAACTATTCACTGAGTGGACACTATCTTACGAATAACGCGGGGGATCTGACGCGCTGGGAGTTTCCTGCAGTTACAATAGCCGGGAATTCATCCATACTGATCTATGCTTCAGGCAAAGACCGACGCAATCCTGCTGCCGCGTTGCATGCCAGTTTTACTCTCGATCGGGGAGGGGATTATCTTGGCCTGATCGCTCCTGACGGGGTGAGTGTCATTACCGAAATCGCACCAGGGTATCCTGAGCAATATGAAGGAATTTCCTATGGCATTGGGGCGTCCGGACTTGTTGAGCGGGAGGTTGTGATTGCTCCGGATGCGGAGGTGAATTACCTGATTCCTACCGATGGGGCATTAGGGACTTCCTGGCAGGAGAATGATTTTGATGATTCGGGCTGGTCCAGTGCTGCTCATCCTGTGGGCTTTGAGTCAGCCACAGGAATCCTTCAGCAGATTCTGGTTACTGATATATCAGCTTCCATGAAGGGTGTAAATGCCAGCGGTTATTTCAGGTTTCCCTTCGAGTTTGATGGAAACGACCGACAGGTTGTGTCGGCAAGGCTCAATGTCAGGATTGATGATGGTTATATTGCCTACCTGAATGGAGTTGAGGTAGCCAGTGCGTATGCTCCCCAGCCCGCAGTTTGGAATTCAAGGGCCACTGGAGGACGGCAGGATAGCATTGTGATTTCCCAGCCGTTTTCTACCGACATTTCCGCTTTTACAGGAACGATTGTCAATGGGGTCAATGTTTTGTCCGTTCATGGAATGAATACTTCACCGGGAAGTTCGGACTTTGTGATTGGGGTTGAAATGGTCGCTGATGTTCAGGATACAAGTGCAGGTGCCCAGTATGGTTTTTTTCGTGAGCCGACTCCTGCAACACCCAATGCTATTGTTTTTGCCGCTCCCCCCGAAGAGGTGATTTTCAGCCGACAAGGAGGGCTTTTCGAAGAAGACTTTGACCTTGAGTTAAGCTGCGAAACGCCAGGGGCTATCATTCGTTACACCACCGATTTATCATTGCCTTCCAATGAGTTGGGGGAGGAGTCCACTGAATATACCGGCCCAATTACGATAAATGGCTCAACTCAGATAAGAGCGGCGGCATATTATCCGGGAGCCCTTGATGGTGAGGTGATTACTGACACTTTCATCAAGACTTCTGCGGAGGTGCTTAATTTTTCCTCGAATCTTCCTGTTGTGGTGATGACAACACTTGGAACTGGGGCTCCGCCCGGGTCCAGTGCTACAACTCGTAAGAGCGCATATATGTTTTTTTATGAGCCTGACCCAGAAACAGGTCGGACAAGTCTTAGGGATGTTGCGGCATTGGGTACGCGTGCCGGGGTTCGCAAGCGTGGTTCTAGTTCATCAGGCTGGCCAAAGTATGCCATGTCCGTCGAGACTTGGAATGACGGGGATGACGAGGATCGTAATATCAAGCCGCTTGGCTTTGCCAGGGAGGCAGACTGGATCCTGAGCGCTCGTTACCAGTTTGACCGGGCATTGATGCGCAATCCACTCATTTATGATCTGAGCAGGCAGATCGGACGGTATGCCGTAAGGACAAGGTTTGTCGAGGTTTTCAACGATGTTACTGGTGGTGAACTCAATAATTCCAATGACTACTTTGGGGTGTATACCTTCATGGAAAAAGTTGAGGCTGATGAAAATCGCGTTGAGGTGGACCGGTTGATGCCTTGGGAAAATGCAGAGCCTGAGGTAACCGGTGGTTATATTTTTAAGCGTGATCGTAATGATGCAGGAAGTCCGCCAACCTATAGTGTGAGTGGAGCAGGAGGCTCACTCATACCTCATGACCCAGGCGGCGAGGAGGTGACCGCCCAGCAGAAGTCATTTATCCAAACATACCTCAATGAGATGAATACTGCGATTGTGAATCGCTCAGGCGGAGGGGTGAACCCGCAGACTGGTCTTCACTTTTCCGATTACCTAGACGTTGGATCCTTCATTGACCATCACTGGTTAAACGTGCTGGCAATGAATGTGGACTGGGGGCGATTGAGTGCCTATTACCACAAGTATCGTTCCGGCGTTGTTCATGCAGGTCCAATATGGGACTTTGACCGGACGATGGGATCGGAG
>CALCSP010000002.1 GCA_937893785.1 uncultured Verrucomicrobiales bacterium | reverse complement strand
GTTATATTTTTGGCCCTGAAGTCGCAGAACTGGAGGAACGGTTGTCTGATTATGTTGGTGTAAGGCACTGTATTGGCGCGTCAAGCGGCACGGATACTTTGCTGATTGCTCTAATGTCTTTGGGTGTCGGTCCAGGTGACGAAGTGATTACTGTTCCTTATACGTGGATTTCGACAGCTGAGATGATTGCGCTTATTGGGGCAAAGCCGGTATTTGTCGACATTGAAGAGACAACTTGGAATATGGATCCGCGACTGGTTGAGGGCGCGATCACGGAAAGGACCAAGGCTATTATGCCGGTTGGTATTTATGGTCAGACTGCGGACATGACTGCGATCAACGAAATTGCTGAGAGAAACGGTAACCTGCCTGTTATTGAGGATGCTGCACAGTCTTTTGGCGCGACTCATCATAGCAAGAAATCTTGTGCTTTATCAACTATTGGCAGCACCTCATTTTTTCCCAGCAAGCCACTTGGCGGTTACGGGGATGGAGGTGCCCTTTTTACCGATAATGATGATCTTGCACAATTAATGCGCCAGATTCGTGTCCATGGTCAGGAACGCAAGCACCATCACCCCGTGCTTGGGATAAATGGCAGGCTCGATTCCATTCAGGCGGCTATTGTTTTGTCTAAACTCGAATTATTCGATGATGAAATTGCCAAGAGGCAACTGGTGGCGAGTACCTACAACGAAAGACTGAAGGATTCAGGGCTTGTGCTGCCAGATGTCGGTGCCGGCAACACTTCGGTTTATGCGCAATACACGATTCTTTCAGAGAATCGTGATACATTACAAAAATCTCTTTCAGATGCAGGAGTTCCCTCTGTTCCTTATTATGCGGTCCCTCTGCATCTTCAGCCGGTTTTCAGGGAACTGGGACACCGTCCCGGGGACTTTCCGGTAACCGAGAAGGTGGCTTCACAGTGTTTAAGCTTGCCGATGAATCCATATCTAAGTGCTGATGAGACGGATCAGGTCTGTAGTGTAATTTGTAAGACCGTTTAGTTGCTAGGCATCAAGATGCTTTCTATTACGGCAACATTTTGATATAGTAATTTGCTGATGAGACGAAAGTATTTATTTGCTGTTATTGCGTTGCTGTTAATATCGCAAAGCGGAGCTTTTTCGGCCCCTGTTGGCCTTGATGGGCTTAAGGCAGGATTTGAACGGAAGCTGGGGGAAGTCCTTCAACCTTTGACGGAGCGTCACGTTAAGGCTCTTGCAAATCTTGAGCAGGCGTTGACTAGAAACCAAAAGCTTGAGGAGGCGTTGCTTGTTCGCCAAGAACGGGTTCGTATTTCTTTGCTTGAAGGATCT
>CALCSP010000001.1 GCA_937893785.1 uncultured Verrucomicrobiales bacterium | reverse complement strand
ATGGAGGTATAGAAAATCGGTTCCGAGTTCTCCTTCACCGCTTTTTGTGGATGGGTTACTGTTTTTTGTCGGTGACTCTGGCGGACTTGTTACGTGCCTTGATGCTAAAACGGGGACGCTGGTATGGAGTGAGAGAATTGCCAGTGGCAAATACTGGGCGGCACCATTTGTCGCTGCTGGCAGGATCTATTTTCATAGTGAGGAAGGCGTGACCACCGTGATCAAGGCAGCTCGCAAGTTCGAAGTGCTTTCCGAGAATGTTCTTGATGGAAAGCTCATGGCCTCTGCAGCAGTCTCAGGGGATGTTCTTTTTCTGAGGACCGATAAGGCCCTTTATTCGATCAGCAACAAAACATCATCTTCCCCGTGAACTGGGAGTGGCTCGAGGGTCATGAGGTATTATTGTATTGGCTCGGAGCCTTGTCGTTAATTAGCTTTTTGGCAGGCATTCTTATTATTCCCATCCTGGTAGCCCGTATGGATTCACGCTACTTTGTGAGGGATGTTTCATTCCGAACTTCCGCGAAGAGGGGGCTTGGTCACTGGATAAAACGAGTAGGGAAGAACGCGTTGGGTGGAGCGCTTTTGTTTGCGGGTTTTGTGATGCTCTTTGTTCCTGGGCAGGGGATACTAACGATTTTGATCGGACTGACTTTGGTCGATTTTCCGGGGAAAACTCAAATCCAGAGGAAGTTGGTGCAAATCAAGCCGGTGCAGCGTTCCCTGAACTGGATGCGGTTAAGAAAAGGGAAGGAGAAATTAATCTTCCCATAAGATGGTAGCAAGAATGATAAATTCCCCGGCCAACTACCTTATTTTTATAAAATTATTATTCGGATTCCTTAACTTTTAAGTTGGTTTGCAACAATTGCCTGCAACATTAAACCTATTGAATCGCAATGAATAAAAATCTGCATCAGATTTCATGCAATTTTGATGTTTTATCTATACGGTCATTAATCACTTCCTTGGTAGGATAGATGACGAACCCCCACTGATATTAATTGATTAAATCAAGATGCTTTCCATTTACTCTAGAAATGCAGATCATTTCTGCGATGGTTTTTCCCGAAGGGGATTCCTTAAGGTGGGCGGACTCTCTCTTGGTGGGTTATCATTGCCGGGACTGCTGAGTGCCGAGTCGCAGTCCAAGGTGTCTAATGGCTCTTTGGGACATAAGGCGGTGATCATGATTTTTCTGGCTGGGGGACCTCCGCATCAGGACATGTGGGATATCAAGAGCGATGCTCCGTCCAATATACGTGGTGAGTTTAAAGCCATTAAAACAAGTGTCCCAGGAATTGAAATTGGTGAACTTTTTCCTAAGATTGCGGCAAGGGCTGAAAAATTTGCTTTTATCCGATCTATTGTGGGTGCCCACGGCGCTCACGATGCCCAACAGTGCCTTACTGGGCGATCTCCTCGCAATGCTCCCCCTGGAGGATGGCCATCCATCGGTTCAGTGATGTCTTCTATTCAGGGTTCGGTTACTCAGGCCGTTCCGCCGTTTGTGGGGCTTTCCCCAAAGTGCGGTCACGATCAGTGGGGGGATCCGGGGCAACCTGGGTTTTGTGGTCCTGCAAATGCAGCATTCACGCCGAACCGTGGAGGTGGTTCAGCCGATGTTGAATTGAAGGGGATCAGTTTGGAGAGGTTGGGAGACAGACGCGCTCTGCTTAAGAGTGTTGACGGATTTAGACGTGATGTGGATGCCTCGGGAATAATGCACAGCCTCGACAGCTTTGGTCAGCAAGCTTATGGGGTTCTTACTTCAAGCAAGTTGGGGGAGGCATTTGACTTGTCAAAAGAGGATCCCAAGCTGGTAGAGGCATACGGGAAAGGAACTGAAAAATTGACCGCTGATGGACCGTGGAAGCGATTAGACCAGTTCTTGCTTGCCCGTCGTCTCGTTGAGGCGGGGGCTCGGTGTGTCACGCTCGGATTCAGCCGGTGGGACTGGCATGGGGGCAATTTCAAGAGGGCTCGCCAGGATTTCCCTCTGCTTGATCAAGGAGTTAGCACTCTTGTTGATGATCTACATGACCGTGGTCTAGAAAAGGATGTGTCGGTAGTGGTTTGGGGGGAATTCGGTAGAACACCGGTAATTAATGATAAGGGGGGCAGAGATCACTGGCCAAAGGTTTCCTGCGCATTGCTGGCCGGAGGAGGAATGCAGACCGGGCAAGTCATTGGTTCAACCACGCGTGATGGCGGAGAGGCGGAGGACAGGCCGGTTCATTTCGAGGAAGTGTTCGCTACCCTCTATCATAATGTGGGTATTGATGTTGGAAAGGCGACTGTGACCGACTTGAGTGGGCGCCCCCGTTATCTTGTGGATCAGCGTTTCAGGCCGATGCCTGAACTTGTATAAATACTTTAATTTATTGTATCACAGAAACTGAACATTTAATTTATGATTATCGTTCGTTATTGCTTAACAATGGGAGCCTTGCTGCTGGGATGTTCTACGGTGTGGGGGCTCGATATTCATGTAGTTGCCAAGCAAGGTGAGGCTGCCCATTTAAAGGGGCCTGATGCACGGCTACAATTGGTCGTTACCGCAGATGACGGGGCTGATGCGACCAGAAAGGTTCAGTATAGTGTTGAGCCTTCAGGGTTGCTGGAAGTTTCTGCAAGTGGGTTGATTAAGCCTCTCTCAAATGGAAGGGCGACGGTAGTTGCGAATCTTCAGGGCCAAGCTGATACCCGAATTGAGGTCTTAGTCGAGGAGATTGAAACTTCTCAGCCTGTCAACTTTGCCAATGATATTGTTCCCTTGTTTACTAAGCACGGGTGTAATGGTGGTGGATGTCATGGCAAAACTGAGGGGCAAAATGGGTTTCGCTTGTCGTTGCTTGGCTTCGAACCGCCTGAGGACTATGAATATCTAGTTAAGGAGAACCGTGGGCGCAGACTTTTTCCCGCAGCTCCTGAGCACAGCCTTTTACTTCGTAAGGGCTCCAGCGAGTTGCCGCATGGAGGTGGAGCGTTATTTGACAGGGGATCATGGGACTATATGGCTATTGTAAGATGGATGGAGCAGGGCATGCCATACGGCAAGGAGGATGATCCAAAGGTCGAAAGCATTTCGGTTTTTCCTTCGTCAAAGATCGTACAGGCAGGTGAAGAGCAGCAACTCTCGGTCATGGCTGTTTACAGCGACGGCACGCTTCGAGACATTTCGGGTATCGCCACCTATGAGTCGAACCAGAAGGAGATGGCTGAAGTGGATCAGACCGGTCTGGTAACCATGTCCACAGCGCAAACCGGAGATGCCGCGGTGATGATTCGTTTTCAGGAGCAAGTGAGTATCTTTCAGGCAACCATACCGCTCGGTGTGCCAACAGAAAACCTTCCTCCTGTAGCAAACATCATTGACGAACATGTTTTTGCAAAGCTGAAGGTGCTTGGGCTTCCAGCATCGGGCATCTGTGATGATTCGACCTTCCTTAGGAGAGTGACGGTTGATATTGCAGGAAGGTTGCCCACCCTCGAAGAGGTGGATGCTTTCATGAATGATGCCTCGCCGGACAAACGTGCCTTATCTATCGATAGGTTGCTTGCGAGTAGTGATTACGCGGAGTATTTCGCCAATAAGTGGTCGGCTATCCTTCGCAACAAGCGTAAAGGTGACACCTATACCCGAGGCACACAGGCCTTCCATGAATGGATTCGCGGCAGTTTGCACAGCAATAAGCCATTTAATCGCTGGGTCAGTGAGTTGGTGACCGCCAAGGGCGAGATTGCTCACAATCCGGCTGTGGCGTGGTTCCGGAACGTTTCGCAACAGAAAGAGCAATTGCAGGACGTCTCTCAGTTGTTTCTTGGCGTTCGGTTGCAGTGCGCGGAGTGCCATCACCATCCTTATGAGAAATGGAGCCAGCAGGACTATTATGGATTCGCGGCCTTCTTTTCACGTATTGGTAAAAAGAAGTCGGATATTCCGGGGGAGGACGGTGTTTTTCATAATGTAGGTCTGGCTAGTTCGAAGAATCCAAAAACCGGTGCAGCGGTTAAGCCAACTCCACTTGGAGGTGGTGTAATGGAGATAGCTGCTGAAAGTGACCCACGCGAGGCCCTCGCGGACTGGATGACTGCAACTGACAATCCGTTCTTTGCCCCGATGTTGGTCAATCGATACTGGAAGCATTTCTTCAACAAGGCTCTGGTTGAGCCAGAGGATGACATGAGGGTTACCAACCCTCCGACCAACCCGGCACTACTAGGGGCGCTTGCAGGGCACTTCACTGATTCCGGCTATGATCTGAAAGAGCTTATCCGTTTGATTTGTAACTCCACCACATACCAGCTTACAGCCATCCCCAATGAGCATAATGCCGGTGATCAGCAGAACTATTCGCGTTATTTTCCAAAGCGCCTTACCGCTGAAGTGCTGCTTGATTCAATCGACCTGATTACAGGATCACAAACAAACTTCGGTGGTCAACTTGTGGGGACGAGGGCTGTGGCTCTTCCTGACGATAGCTACAATGCGAATTCCTATTTTCTCACGGTGTTTGGTCGTCCAGAGATGGATAGTGCCTGCGAATGCGAGCGTGCGGAGGGGGCAAGTCTGGCGCAGACCCTTCACTTGCTCAATTCCAAGAATATCCAGGATAAACTGGCAGCCAGTGGCGGAAATGCCGCCAAACTCTCCAGCCAAGAAGAACGAAGTGACGGTGAGCGTGTTGCCGAACTCTACAGAAAAGCATTTGCCCGCGATCCTCTTGAGGATGAACTAAAGGTCTCTATTAGCTACCTTGAAAAGAAGCGTGCTGAGGCTGAAGCCAAAAAAGAGGACGTGAAGGCTGCTGGGAAAATGGCGTATGAGGATCTTGTATGGGCGTTGCTAAACACCAAGGAGTTCCTTTTTAATCACTAAGGATCAGTGAGGGGTTTGTTTGATATGTGCAGCAGGAAAGGCTTATGGGGTAGCGTTGTCGCTGTTCTTTATTTGTTAGGTGTAGCTGTCCAAGGGCAATTGCCAGTAGTTAAGCTGGAAGGAATTTTCCCATGTGGTGTTCAGGCGGGTTCGGTTGTGGAGGTTGCTATCACCGGGGCAGACTTGGATGATTCTGGTGCATTGATTTTCAGTGATCCAGGTATTACGGCAGAGGCTATTGGTTCTTCGCGTTTCAAGGTTAGTGCCGGTAACGGGGTAGAGCCAGGGAATCACGAGGTGTGTTTCTCCGGTCGCTACGGAGTTAGTGCACCGCTGGTTTTTTGTGTCAGCGATCGCGACGAAACCGTTGTGTCTCCGAAGGCTGTGGAGTCCTCAGTTGCTGATGTCCTAAGTGCACACTCAGTAATCAACGGTCAGTTGCAGAGTGGCAAGGCTCATTATTTCAAGGTTTCTGCAAAGCGTGGTGAGCGGATGTTCATTGAATGCTTTGCAGAAAGAATTGCCTCACGTATGGATGCGCTATTGGTCTTGACGGATCCGCTTGGCATTGAGGTTGGCAGGGCAAGAGAGTCTGTAGGAGGTGATCCACTTCTTGAATTAACCGCTAATAGCGACGGTGATTACCTTTTGCGTGTATCTGACTT